>JAQTRB010000230.1 GCA_028712015.1 Syntrophales bacterium | reverse complement strand
AGAAAATGGATTCAAAAACATGGCACATTGCGATCCCGAAGACGGGGGAATTTCGGTATTTCTATCGGATCGACGGCAGGATCCACCTTCCCGACTGCCCGTACCGGGAAATGGACGATTTCGGATCATACAATTGCGTGTACAAACCCGACCCGTAGGAATCCGGAACGGATCACCGCGATGAGGCATGTAACGATGACCCCTTCCGTGCGTTTCATCCATAAACGGAAGGAAAGGAGCGAGACCATGAAAAGGATGATTGGAATAGCGGCGATTCTGCTTCTGCTGGGGACCACCGCCTTCGGGGCCGACTGGGAAGGCCGATTGCCCTCCGGCACATCGGAGCGGGTCAAGGCCAGCGCCCGGGAAGCGGTCCGCGCCGGGGTCGATCCGGATGAGATCGTCTCGTTGACGGCAAAGATGGAGGCGAGTCGCTTCGACGAGAGTCTCATGATTCGGGCGCATGAGATCGTCATGGCTGCCCGGCAGGAAAAACTGCCGGTGGAGCCGATCATGAACAAGGCCCTTGAAGGGATTGCAAAGCGGGTGGCTGCCGAGAAGACCGTCCAGGCGATGGAAACGGTCCGTTCCCGATACGCCATGGCGTTCCAAAACGCGCGATCCATTGCAGCCGAAGAGAAACAGCGGCAGGCGTTGGGGAAAACCATCGCCGAAGGACTGGCGGCCGGAATCCAGCAGAGAGAAATGGTGCGGATGACGGAAAGTCTCCGGCAGCATAGCCGCCAGCTCAGCCGCGAACAGAGGGATGAACTGGCGATGCAATCCTTTCAAACGGTCCGCGAGATGGCCAGATTGGGCGCTCCTTCCGTTGCCGTCGGGGATGTCGTATGCCAGGCCTTGCAGCATCAATTTACGGCACGGGAAATGGCTCAGATGAGAAGCGCGTTTACCGCCGAGGCCAGATACGGGAAGGCAGAAAACATCGCGCAGCAATACGGCGCGCAGATCGGCGGCGGGGCGAGGGCCGGAGGACTGGGTTCCGCCGGAGGAGGCGCTGCCGGACCGGGCGGCCCCGGTGGAGGCTCGGGCGCCGGCCAAGGCGGTGGCGGGGGGGCCGGCGGCGGAGCTGGTGGCGGCGGCACGAGATAAAAGGACGTTGTCTACTACTCAAAAGAGGGGAAAAGAGAGACTTCCCCATGGCCGGGAACGCCTATGTCCCGGCCCGCAGCTGCTACCGCAACGCACGCGCCCATTCGCGCCCATGGCGGCTTACAATGACCCCGTTCCCGGCTGGCCGTCGCGGCCGAAACGGCGGACGGCCAGTTCCCGTCGTCGCGGGCGGAAAGTCCCGTCCTGCTTCTCTCTCTCCACGACCGTCTTGAAGAGCTTGAACATCTTGTAGCTCTGCGGTTCGTCCCGGTAAAATGTCTCCCAGGCATAGGCCAGCAGCCCCTGCAGGCGCTCCGGACTCATGTGCCGGGGCTGAAAGACCACCCGGTCGGCCGTGAAGAGATCCCAGTCGTAGGTGATGATCCGCTTCTCCCGCTCCAAATCGTCGAACGTCCGGGTATGGGGAAAGGGGGTGAGCACGGTGAATTCGGCCAGGTCGAGCCCGATCTCCTGAAGGAAATCGACCAGCCTCCGGATGTCGTCCTCGGTCTGGTTGTCCAGTCCCAGCAGAACCGTGCCCTCCACGGCGATGCCGTGGTCGTGATAGCGTTTCACCCGGTCGCGGATGTGATCCGACCTGTCGAAGACCGCCTGATAAACATACCAGGCCCCGGCCCGCGCCGCCAGATCGAGCACCTCGTCGTCCTCCTCGATCGGATGACAGCACCATTTCTTTTTCAGCGGGATCATCTCCCGGAACCGTTCGATTTCCCAGCGGCGGTCCTGGGCCAATGAGTTGTCGACGATGAACAGCCGGTTGTTGTCGATCGCGGCCATCTCTTCGATCACTTTCCTCACCGGCCGGGGACGGAACCGCCGGCCGCCCAGGTAACTGACGCAGCAGGGATAGCAGTTGAACCGGCAGCCTCGGGAGGCGTGCACGAGGTCCACCATCTGGATTCCCTTGTAATTGTAGAAATCCCGTTTGAGGATGTCGCGCCGGGCGGGGCCGATGAGCTCCGTCGGCGGCGGCTCTGCGAAAAAGTCATAGACGGGTTTGAGACGGCCCCGCCGCCAGTCGGCGAAGACCTCTTCCATCCGCCCTTCCGCCTCGCCGAGAAAAACGGCGTCGGCGTGTTGCCCGGTTTCTTCGGCATGGAGCATCGTTCCGATGCCGCCGCAGATCACCTGGATACCGCGGCGTCGATAATCGTCCGCGATCTCCCAGCCGCGTTTCATCTGGCAGGTCAGCATCATGGAGATGCCTACAAAATCGACGTTGAGATCCGCGGGAAGCGGTTCCACGTTCTCGTCGATGAACTCCACGTCCCAATCGGACGGCAGCGTCGCGGCAAAAACCGCGGGACCGTGCGGGGGCAGATGGAACTCCGTCTGTCTCTCCATTTTTGGCCAACGGGGATAGATGAGGCGAAATTTCACGGAACCTTTTTTCCTTTCCCATTTTCGTTTCCCGACCCGGAAGGTTCCACGCCGAGAAGCGCTCCCGCGGGATTCGGGTCGGAATGGTCGTCCAGGGCATCGCTTTCCAGGAGCCTGAGCCGCAGCAAGTACGGCGGCCAACCGCCGCGGATCTCCAGCGCCTGCGCCAGCCCGGGCTTTTCCGGAAGCGATGTCGTCACCGTTTTCAGGAGCGCATGCCCGGCGCCGTAAAGGCGGATGAGCGTGCCGCCGTCTTCCCTCGCCATGACCTCCACGAACCCACCGTCGGCGCGCTCGTAGCGGCAGGCCGGAGCGCCTCCTTCCCCCGCTCCCCAGGATGTCGGCTCCCCGCCCGGCGGGAAAAAAGCCAGACGGAGATCCCCCGCCAGTCCCTCGGCAAAGGCCGGCTTGTCGAAAGGCGAAACCGCCCGGTGGACGATCAGCGTCTCCCCCGCCTCGGCGTCGAACAGCACGAAACCCTCGATGGTCATCATCACCGTCCGGAAACCCCGCGTCCGGGGATCGGCCACGAGCACCCCGATGGCCGTCCCTCTCCCGCCGTCGGGCGTTTCCGTTTCCAGCGCGTGAACGAGCCGGTACTTCTCCGGCAGGAACGGCCGCCGGCATTTTTCCAGCACGTCGGTTTTGCGGGCCGGATCCAGGGAAATCAGCGGCTTCAATCCCGTGCAGGCGGTGACGGTCAAGAGCAGCAGGAGCAGCGGCGCAAGACTCCGAAACATCGCCTTCCCGTAAAGAGTCGCGTTCATTCCACGTTCTCGAACAGGGAAGCCGGTAGGGTCCGATTGACCCGCACCTGGCTGAAATCCAGGTCGGTAAAGGAGCGTTCATCCTCCACCACCCGGACATGCTTCATCACGCCCGCCTGCTCCCGGGAGAAGATCAGTTCGATTCGCCGGATCATCCTGGTCCAGGAGGCTTCCCGGGGAACGAGCGTCACTTTGGTTTCCGGGCCGGCCGACAGCGAGGCCTGGAAACGGGGATTCGCGTCGAACCGGCCCTGCTGC
>JAQTRB010000229.1 GCA_028712015.1 Syntrophales bacterium | reverse complement strand
GGAGAAGCTCCTCACCGAGATGCCCGATGAGGAACTGATCCGGTTCGTCTCTCTCGACCTGACCCGCGCCCTGGACGAGGAAAACGGCGGGGATGAAAAAAAGCAAAGGAGGAGTGGCGGATGAGCTGGGGCCGGAGAAGAAACGATGACTGGGGAGGATGGCCGCGGTACGTGCCGGTGGCGGAGCGGAAGAAGAAGGCCCGCAAACAGGCGGAGAAGCTTCGGAAGAAGGGTGATTCCCTCTCGCCGGTGGTCATTGCCGGACGGACCATCGCCGCCACTTTCTGGGGGAAGGCCTGGTGCCAAAACCTGGAACGGTATGGCGACTACGAGAATCGCATCCCCCGAGGCCGCGCTTACGTGCGCAACGGTTCGGTCCTCGACCTGAAAATCGGCACCGCCCGGGTGGACGCCTTGGTCAGCGGCTCCCACCTCTATTCGGTGACCATCGAGATCCGTCCTCTGAAAGCGCAGGTTTGGAAAGATGCCAAGAAAGCGTGTACCGGTAGAATCGGCTCCCTTTTGGAGCTCCTCCAGGGTAAACTATCCCGGGAGGTCATGGAGATTGTCACCAGGCCGCATGCGGGACTCTTCCCGGAGCCGGCCGAGATCTCCTTTCGCTGCTCCTGTCCAGACTGGGCCTCCATGTGCAAGCATGTCGCCGCCGTCCTCTACGGCATCGGCGCTCGTCTGGACCGGGAACCGCAGCTGCTTTTTCGTCTGCGCGACGTGGACCATCGAGAGCTGATCGCCGCGCCCACTGTGGAGGATTTGGCGGCCTCACCCGAGATGGGGGACAAGACGATCGCCGAGGAGGATCTCGCCGGGATCTTCGGCATCGAGATCGATTCAGGACCGACAGATCGGCGGACCGCGCCGGCAAGGCCGGGGACTCCCAAAAGGGGCAGGTTCGAAGCAATCCGGGCCGCTTTTGATGGAGCCTCTTTATTGAAAGGTGCCCGCAGCCCCGCGCGGAAAACCCAAGTGGAAGTCACCGAACCGCCTCGGCACCGGCGAGGCCGCCCGTCGAAGACTGCGGTCTCCGCAATGGCACCGAAACCGCCGAAGCGAAAAAAAGGTCGGCTCCGGCGTTTATCCGAAAGCGAGGTTGCATCGGCCCCCCGCAGGGGAAGACCATCCAAGATCCGCAAAGATGCCTCTCTGACGCCGGGGATACCGCATCCCGTCATTGCCGTGGAGAAACCGTTGCCCAGCCTGAGACGTGCTTACAGACCCATGCCGGAGTTACGACCGGATACACCTGAACCACAAAAATCCCGTCGGGGTCGCCCCCCGAAAGCGGCTGCCCCGACAGCGCCGCCCGAATTGCAGAAGGCGGCTGTCGAAGTTGAAACGTGGATGCCGCAGAAGCCGCGGCGCGGTCGTCCTCCCAAGGTGTCTGCCTCCAAGGCGGTCGACCAGCCGCTGAAGCGAAAACCGGGCCAACCATGACCGACGCCGAAGACCAGCGCAACGGACCAAACCCCGCCTTAAACCGGGGAGCCGAAGCGGCTTCGACCCCAATTGCGTCCCGCCTTTCTCAAGGCGTTACAGGAAGAGGTGGCGCGAAAGCGTGGGGAGTTCAAGGAAACGATACGCCCGCGAAAGAAATCCGTCTCCGGGAAAGGGAACACGGCAGCTCATTAATGTCTTTCATATGCTTCATTTTCCTTGACACTGCGTTTCCCATGCCTGTAGGAGATCACTTTCAGACTGACAGGAATGAGTGCATAAATACATATGATCCTTCGACTCACGGTAAAACTGGCGCAAAAAATTGGTCTTGCTCCCCTGCCCGACCTTCCTTACGATAAAGGCAGAAATGCCCTGCTGGACTGGCACGCCCATCTGTTCACTGTACAGCGCATGCAATACATCCTGGCGACCAACACCGCCTCGCTCTACTCCCTCGTCATGCCCGGGCGCGGGATCACGACGGATAGGCAGTTCGTTCAGACGTTCAGCGACAGTCTGCAAGCCTTTTTGTCCGGGCAAGGACAGCAGCCGACTGTGACCGGAGGCCTGCCCTCGCCGGACCTGAATGCCGCCTTTGCCAAGATCACCGATCGGCGCATCCTGGGCTCTATGAACGATTTCATCTTCCAGTCCAAGATCCGTATGGGAGAAGGACAGCAGACACCCTTTATTGTTTCTTATTATTTGAACGAAACGCCGATGTCCTATCTGCAATACCGTTCCCCGAAAGAGGTGTTCCAGGAGCTGCTTCGGCAAGCAGGAACCCCTGCTGGTCGTGGGCAAAAGGCGAATAACGTGTTCTATCTGGACAAGGACAGGACCGCTGCCCAAGACAACGATCCTGTCCTTGAAAACTACGACAGACTTCCATCCAAAAGCGTCCACGACAAGGTGAGAAAGCTCTTTCGCACCCATCCTCGCGATCCCATCGCCGAAATGGAGAAACTCGGCTTTACATACTGCGAAGACGAAACGAATGAAGAGGAAATTGATGAACGGAATGCCCAGCCGGTTAACCGGCGGCAGCGTGATCTCGTTGCCTATTTTGAAGGCCGGAAGCTCCTGTCCGAGGAAATCTTTGCCGGCTACTCCGAGGAAAAGGCCGCGGAGCAGCCCAATTATCCGTTGATCAGGAAATACTACAAGGCCGCCAACAAGCATCTCAAATCCCTGTTGCTGTACGGCCTGACAAACTATCCCGGCAGGATCGATCTCCTTTCCGATCTGGCCTTTTTTCACGAGTTCGAAAACTGCCTGAGGCTGCTGATCGCCCATTACACCCGGGCCTGTATCGACCAGGAGAACCTGGAAACATTCTTGGAACTTGCCAAAGATTTTTATTATTCCACGAGTCCCGATGGCTACGAGGCCTATCAGGCCCTTCGGGAGTTGTTCGGACCTGAAACAGCCAAGCGCAGGATCATCGATTCCCTGATCGTCGCTGAAGAAGAGGGTGCTGAGGATACTTCCCGGCCCCTCGACTTTTAGCGCGACCGGTTACGAACTGGCCGCTGGCCGCAAGTCTACGGCAGATCTGCGTTATTCTCTCTAAGGTGCGATATGATCAAGACAAAATCCAAACCGGATGATGAACGGGAAGAACGCATCGCCATGGAGATCATCGTCGATGCCTACGGCCCTGAAGAACAAGCGATGGGGTGGTATTACTACTTGGAAGAGAACCTTCGGTTTCCATTTACCGCCCTTTGCAGCGCAAAGCGCGCGACCTTGCCCCTCCAGCTTCAAGAAGACGTCAAAGTTCTCAAGATGGCGCCTGAAGAGGAATGCGAAACAGAAATGTTCGTCATGATCCGCCGGGGGAAAGGCAGGCTGGCGGTTCCACTATCCCAACTTACCGTGGGTAATGCGGCCGACGAGCAAACCCAACAGGCGGTGGAAGATTGGCACTATTGGGTAGCACGCAGGGTAGCATGATAAAATAAAAGGGGTTAAGTAAAATACTCAACCCCTTGATTTGTTTTGGTAGCGGGGAGAGGATTCGAACCTCTGACCTTTGGGTTATGAGACGGATAAAACGGATAAAGCAAAATAAACAGTATTTGAGATTATTACCATAAATCATGGGCTTGAGCTTATTTCCTAGA
>JAQTRB010000228.1 GCA_028712015.1 Syntrophales bacterium | reverse complement strand
CTTTACGAATTGAGGATGCGCTTTGTCAAAGAAATGACCGACAAATGATCACGAAGACATCTCCGGCCAAGGTCAATCTCTACCTGCGGGTGATCCGGAAACGCGAGGACGGCTACCATGACATCCTCTCCCTCATGCAGAGGATCAGCCTCTGCGACGAGCTGACTTTCTCACCGAACCGAGATGGGATCACCGTCCGTTGCCCCGGCACGCCGCTGCCGGAAGATGAGGGAAATATCGTATACCGGGCAGCAGCGGCTTTTTTCTCTCGAACCGGGCTATCCCCGGGAATCGACATCACCATTCGGAAGCGAATTCCGATCGGCTCGGGATTGGGCGGTGGGAGCTCCAACGCCGCCACGACCCTCATGACACTCAATGAAATTCATGGATTCCCGATGACCCAGCAGGAATTGATGAAGATCGGAACGTTTCTTGGAGCGGACGTTCCTTTTTTCATCATGGGGAAAACGGTATGGGCCGCCGGGATCGGCGATCGCTTCACGGAATCCTCCTTCATTCCAGACTTCCGGTTCGTCCTGATCAATCCGGGATTCGAAGTTTCCACAAAATCGGTCTACCAGGGTCTGAATTTGGGATTGACAAAGCGGGGAATACATTATAGCATCCCGCGGTTTTCCGCACAGGAGGATGTGATCGGCGGTCTTACGAACGATCTGGAGCGGGTAACGGTAAAACTCTACCCCGTTCTCGATGAGATCAAAACCCTTCTCCTGACGAGCGGCGCTCGCGGCGCACTGATGTCGGGCAGCGGACCGACCGTTTTCGGTGTCTTCACGGACCCAGAATCCGCCGACAGAGCGGAAAAAAATCTGGGGCAAGAAGCCCGGTGGCGGGTATTCGGGGCGCAATCCCTGTAGGGAAGACCTTTCCGCTTCCACGCCTCCGGAAACGGGGGCCGGAATAGGGCCGTCCGAATCGAAACTGGGGCGTCGTCAAGCGGTAAGACACAGGAATTTGGATCCTGCATTCGGAGGTTCGAATCCTCCCGCCCCAGCCAATGGATTGTTGAAGGAAGTCAAAATGCTCGAAAGAATCAGGGTATTTACCGGAAACGCGAATGTAACCCTTGCACAGAAAATCTCGGAAAATCTCGGCGTATCCCTTGGAAAAGCCCATGTAACGGCCTTCAGCGACGGGGAGACCCGCGTTGAAATCAACGAGAATGTGCGCGGCATGGATGTCTTCATCATTCAGCCTACCTGTCCGCCGGTGAACATCACGCTGATGGAGCTCCTGATCATGATCGACGCCGTCCGCCGCTCCTCCGCGGACCGGATCACGGCCGTCATTCCCTACTACGGTTATGGTCGGCAGGACAGGAAGGTTGCACCCCGGGCACCGATCTCCGCCAAGCTCGTAGCCGACCTCATCACCCAGGCCGGGGCAAACCGCGTCCTGGCCATGGATCTCCACGCCGGTCAGATCCAGGGATTTTTCAACATCCCGGTGGACAATCTCTTCGCAACGCCTGTGCTGTTGGAGTATATCAAGAAAAATTATCGTGGCGACAATATCGTCATCGTATCGCCCGATACGGGAGGGGTGGAAAGGGCGCGTGCCTTTGGAAAGAGACTCGGAGCAAGCTTGGCCATCATCGACAAACGCCGGGAAGGGCCGAACGAGGCCCAGGTGATGAACATCATCGGCCATGTCAAGGGGAAGAAGGTTATTCTCCTGGACGACTTGATCGATACGGCCGGAACCGTCGTTCAGTCGGCGAAGGCTCTGAAAGAGGAAGGCGCGATCGAGGTGTCCGCCTGTTGCACCCATCCCATTCTTTCCGGTCCGGCCATCGAGAGAATCGAACAGTCGGAGATGAAAGAGGTTATCGTAACGGATACCGTACCGTTGCATGAGAAGGCAAAGGCCTGCAGCCGAATCAAGGTGCTCTCCGTATCAGGGCTCCTCAGCGAAGCTGTCCGCAGGATCTATTACAACGATTCAGTGAGTTCATTATTTATTTAGGAGGAATCCCATGGAGGCGAGTGAATTAAAGGCCTTTACACGCAATGAATCCGGCAAGGGTCCGGCAAGGCGATTCAGGAAGAAAGGATTGATCCCGGCCGTTTTCTACGGCCGCGACGAAAAGACGGTTCATCTTTCGGTCAATGCAGCCGATCTGCAGAAAGTTCTCCAGAAAAAGAGAGAAAATGTCTTCATCAAACTCCTCATCGAAGGAGAAAATACGATGGCAAAGCTCTCCCTGATTAAGGAACTGCAGATCGAACCGGTCAGCAGGCGATTTTATCATGCCGATTTTTATGAAGTCCGCATGGATCACAAACTGACGCTGGACGTTCCCCTCCGTTTCGTCGGCATCCCCGTCGGCGTACAGAACGGCGGCGAGCTTCAGCATCTGAAACGCGACCTGAAGGTCTCCTGTCTTCCTTCGGTTCTGCCCGATTTTATCGAGATCGACGTCGCCGGTCTGGAAATCGGCAACTCGATCAAGGTGCAGGACATCCCGGTGCCGGAAGGAATTACAGTCCTCGATCCGGGAGATGTGGGCGTCGCCATGGTCGCCATGGTCAAGGTGTCCGTCCCGCAGACGGAAACCCCGACGGAAGGCGAAGCCGCCGCCCCCGTGGAGGGCGAGGAAAAACCGGAGGGTAAGGAGTGACAAAGCGGCCCAGCTAAAGCCGGAAGGGTGCCGCCGTTCTTCGGAGACATCCTGTAAGGAGCCTTTCCTTGAAGTTAATCGCGGGACTGGGGAATCCGGGGATTGGGTATCGGATGAGCCGCCACAATGCAGGTTTCATGGTTCTGAATCAGTTGGCACTGCTGCAGAACATATCCATTGATCAAAACATTTTTAATGCCCGCGTCGGAAGGGGTAAGATTTCCGGCACGCCGGTTCTTCTCGCCGAGCCTCAGACATTCATGAATTTGAGCGGCATCGCGATCCGGAAACTTGCGGACTATTTCAGGATAGACATGGGAGATGTGATCGTCGTGCATGACGACCTGGATCTCCCGTTTCAGACGATTCGTCTCAAAGCGGGCGGCGGCCATGGAGGACACAAGGGGCTAATTTCCATCATGGATCATCTGGGCGGGAGGGATTTTCTCAGGGTCCGTTTCGGCATTGGAAAACCGGCCCGCAAGACAATGGTCGAAGGGTATGTTCTGGAACCTTTTTCCGTTGAAGAGATGGGCTGCTTGTCACAACTGACCCAAAGGGCAGCAGAAGCCGTGACAGGCATCGTCTCCTCCGGGATCAGGACGGCTATGGAGAAATTCCATGAGAAGGAAAAGTCTAACTTAAGCAAGGAGGGTTGAATCATGTGCATCGGAAAACGCGGTTTCTGGTCTCTTTTCTGTTCGCTCGCCATCATCCTGTTTCTGATGACCCCGATGGCCTTCGCCGGTGAGGCGGATATCAAGCTGCCCGATCTGACTCAGGTCAACTTCATGGGTGGCGCCCTCGGCGGGCTCACCATTCTGAATGTCGGTCTCGTCATCTGCCTGATCGGAATGGCTTTCGGCTGGATGCAGTACACCCAGACGAAAAACCTGCCCGCCCACCAGGCCATGCTGGACGTCTCCAACACGATCTGGGAGACCTGCAAGACCTATCTGTTCCAGCAGGGGAA
>JAQTRB010000017.1 GCA_028712015.1 Syntrophales bacterium | reverse complement strand
TTCCGTGTCCACGATTGGTAACCGACACCGGCTATCCTCCTGTTTCCAGCTTCAATGAGGCCGGCGCATTAGGCCCCGGAAAATGGAAGCTCTGGAGGCCTTTTCCAACGAATGGGCATCATGACTTGTCGACTTTGCCCACAGGTCCATTCAGAATGCCGCCGATTCCGTAAAAAAATGGATGAGCCCCGTCTTTTCCAGACCGGCGCCAAAAGCCCCTGAAAGGAGCCATGCCGCCCGGATTGCGAGGCTGATTCCATGGCGGATAATCGACTCACGGATGCAACCTTTCCGCGGTCCCTATCCGGTGTTCCATAGGGACAGCCTGATATTGACCGACGCCTCATAATTGCGGAAGGCTTGATACCCATCCCGATTGAGCAGATAATCCCAGGAAC
The DNA here is from genome assembly GCA_028712015.1 of Syntrophales bacterium. GTDB lineage: Bacteria > Desulfobacterota > Syntrophia > Syntrophales > UBA5619 > UBA5619. The sequence goes on along the minus strand of JAQTRB010000017.1, from coordinate 14,600 downwards.
CGTTCCGATGCACGATGTTTCCCCCGAAGCCGGTCTTGAACCGATACATCCCATAAAAGGGGTGTCCGGGATCGTCAGCGGGGGAGACCGAACCCATGTCGTAGGCCGAACAGCCCATCGCCCTTGCCTTCTTGATGGCCTCCCAATGGAGGGCGTACGACCCCATCAGGTTGCGCCCCCCACTTGCAGAAGCGCCGAACAGGTAAAGCGCCCGGCGTCCGGAAATGGCGACGATCGCCCCGGCCAGCACCTCCTGATCCCGTTTTGCCAGCAGAAAGATGATCCGAGGATCACCGGTATGGAGATCCCGCGTCGAAAAGAGGGCAGCAAAGTGGCGATAGGAACCGGCGGGGAAGCCGTTGCGCCGAGCGGTCTCCCCATAAAGACGGTAGAAGACGGGCAGCTCTTCAGCAGAGGCGTTCAGCACCCGGACCTCCTTCCGTTGGGAAAGACGGATATTGTACCGGGTCTTGGGCTTCATGGCTGCCAGGATGTCCGCTTCAGGCTGATCGAGGTCGATGATCAACGTGTCCGCTACCGTTAAATCGAGAGACGCCTTCCGCAGATTCCAGGTGCGTGTCCCGATATTCATGCGCAACTCCCGCAATTGCCGAGGGGGATGGCCGGTCCAGGATCCGCCGTCCGTCGTGTCAGCGGCGTAGGGCGAAAGCCAGGGGAGGTCATAGCGGATGAACGCAACCTTCGCATCGATGTGATTGCAGATCTCCTGGGACAAGGTTTCCAGAAACAGGCCATATTGTTCAGGAACCGGCCCCCACTCGGGACCTTGCGGAACATAGGCTATAGAGAAACCGCTTCCAAGGGAGCGAATCAGCAGCATCACATCGCCCCGCTGGCCCGTGGAAGCGTGAAAATCAAAAGCAACCGGTTTCCAGCCAAGCCGGGCCTTCACCTTGCCCCAATAACTCGTCTGAAACAGGATATCGCTCGGATGCAACGTATGGATATTTTTAGGACAAACATCTATTTTCATAGCGGTTGCATCTCCGCACTCCTTATAGCGGACAGCTTTTTTCGAGGCCTGATCAGGACAAGAAGAAGCCAAGGACAGTTATTGTGTTGTCTATCGAACCCGTTTGCCGTTGTAAATACACGTATAATGCACTATGATTCCCTATCAAAAATAGGGAATGATTGTATCCTGGAGGAACGGGAACATGGAGCAAACCGGTCAGAATCTAATGGAAAAGGCCCTGCAGGAACGCGTGAAGGAATTGAACTGCTGGTACGGGATCGCACAACTCGCGGAACGCAACGTTCACTCCATGGAGGGGTTTCTGAAGTCCCTCGTGAATTTTCTCCCCCGGTCCTGGCAACACGCGGAGGTGGCCCGCGCCCGCATCGACTTTCAAGAAGCAAGCTATGCCGGTGATGATTTCCAGTGGACGCCATGGCGGCAGTCCGCCCAAATCCTGGTTGGCAACGATGTCCTGGGCAATGTCACGATTGTCTATCTGGAAGAAAGGCCCCCAACCGATGAAGGGCCCTTTCTCAAAGAGGAGAGGGCGTTGCTGGATGGAATCGCCCAGCGGATCGGAGAATTTGCGGTCCGTCTGATGGCGCAGCAAGAACTGCAGGAAAACAACAAGCAGCTCCTGCTCGAAAGAAAGGCGCTCAAGGAGGCCAATGCGGCCTTGCGCATCGTTCTTTCCAATATCGAAGAAGAAAAAATGCGGATCTACGAAAACATGCGGCAGAACATCGACAAGGTGATCATGCCGATTCTTCACGCCTTGGCGCCCGCCGTGGCAAAAAGCAAGCAAACCTATCTGGACATCCTTCGGGCCAACCTCGAAGAGCTCACCTCGCCTTTCACCCACCGGCTAGTGAATCGCTTTCATGCCCTGACCCCGACAGAAGCCAATATCTGCAATTTGATACGAAACGGTTTGCGCACCAAAGAAATAGCGGAATTGAGGGGCGTTTCTTCGGCAACGATCAACCGGCACCGTGAGCACATTCGGAAAAAATTGAATATTGCAAACCGGAAGGTCAATCTGACGACCTATCTGCAATCCCAACAGGCGGTGGATGAAGCCGGTCAGAGAAACGGGATGCAATAAGGGATTGAGGCCCCCGAGGCCCGCGGCACCGGGTCGGCTAAACCGTTGATCGAAGCCCGGCCTTCTAAAGCAGTCGGGTGGCAATAAAGAAATAGATCGCCAGACCCATAATATCCATGACGGAAGCAATGAGAGGACTGCTCGCGACGGCCGGATCCAAATGCATGCGATGCAGGATCAGGGGCAGCAGGATGCCGAAGATGCTGGAAAAGACCACGATGCACGCCATCGTCAAAGAAACGATTGCGGCAAGAATCCAACCGCCCTGCAACAACCCCAGCAGGAGGCTGGCCGCTCCCATGGTACACCCCAGCAGGCACCCAATTATGACCTCTCGCAACAGGGCCTTCCGCCATTGGCTGCCGATCATCTCACCCTGCGACATGGCCCGAACCATCAGGGTGGAGGACTGCGCCCCGGTGTTGCCGCCCGCGCCGATCAAAAGGGGAATGAAAGAAGCCAGGGCAATGGTAGAGGTCAGAATCTCCCTTTCCGAGGAGATCATGGCTGTGGTCAGCACGCTCACACCGAACAGGCCGGAAAGCCACAGGATTCGTTTTCCATAAAGAGAAAGGACGGACGATTCTCGAAAGCCCCCCCTCAAGGGATTGACCGCCGCGGACTTTTGGAAGTCCTCCGTCGTCTCTTCTTCAGCCACATCGAAGAGGTCATCGATGGTCACCATACCCAGCATGACACCCTTGGCGTCCACCACAGGCAGGGCAATGATGTCATAACGACGGATCCTCCGGACCCCCTCCTCACGATTGTCGAACGCCGAAACGCTGATGACCGCCTTCTCCATGATCCGGGCAATGGATTCATCCGGGTCGGCCAAGATCAGCCGCCGCAGCCCCAGGACCCCGACGAGTTTCCAGTCTCCGTCCACCACATAGATGACATTGACCGTTTCACAGTCCTTGCCCTTCCAACGGACATGAGACAAAGCCTCCCCCACAGACCATTCGGGTCGAACGGCAATGTAGTCAGGTGTCATAATACGACCGACACTCTCCACGGGATATCCCAGCAGCTGCAAGGTGGTGCGTCGCTCTTCGGGGGTCAGTAAGGTCAACAGCTTTTGGATGGCCGTCCCGGGCAGCTCTTCCAGAAAATCAGTCCGGTCGTCCGGGGTCATGCCGGCAAGAATGGTCCGGTTCTCTTCCGCGGTCAAGAATTTGAGGATGTTGTCCTTGAGCCGGCGGTCGAGGTGGGTAAATACCTTCGGCAGGAATCCCGTGGGCAGAAGGCGCAAAATGAACAGGCGCTTTTCCTCATGGATCTCCGGAATGAGATCGGCCACATCCTGTTCGGGAAATTGGACAAGCAGATCCTTGAGTCCCTGCCAGTCATGGCGGTTGAGCATCTCTTCGATCGAAGACTTGAGCGACAAGATATCCGTGGCTTGCATTCGAATCCCTCCGCATTGACTTGTGTCACTCTGCATCAAAATCACATCCTGTCCCAGCAGACTTTTGGGATCACCTACAACAGCCGAAAATTCACGATGGTTCTGAATCCGCTGATCAGGGAAGCCTGCACGATTCTTTTCTCCACCGCATACTTCGTATACCGTGCAATGAAAAATTTGATGAAGATTCCAGCAACAAAAATGATCGCGATTTGAATCATCACTGCACACGCTTGCTATGGAAAATTCTGTCACGCCGCCAGTATGGTCCGTCTCGGCCAGATAGAAATCAGCCGGCACTACCTCGGAAGCAACGAGCATACTGCGGCTCATTGCCATTCTTAAGGAAAGGCGTATCGACGGGATTCTGGCGAAAGGTTACGGAGGAATGACGCTCATGACACAAGGAGAGATGTAACGAAAGGTCGGGTCCGGATCATGAGCCCAACTATCCATAACCTGATGATTTGTCGCTGCTGTCCATTCTCTTTTCCTCTTCTGGAGTGCGATAGTTCCTGCCGGTATTTTTCTGCTTCACTCATAGGTCTTTTTCCAGGCCCTCATCTTCTTTTTTGCAACACCATTGTCTTTCCGGAGAGATTCAAGAGGTTGTTTGTACAGTGTGGACAAAACGGCCCGACAAGCGCTCTGATAACGTTGATCGGGAATGGAGCCGCCTAAATCGGCATAATCGATGCCTTCAGCGATCCCGACCAGTTTTTGATAGACAAGCCCTCGGGGGACTGTGGCCCGAAATCGTAAGATACCGTAAGGTTTTTTTGTGACCTCTGCATCTGGGAACAACTGCTCAATATGATTGGCGAACCGGGACTGAACGACAAACAGCCCGGGACTGTTCTCGGACGCAGCAATAGCAAAGAAACCCTTGTTCGAAAAAACCCACATGATCGCCTCCGATGTCATCCACGAGGTCTTGAAGCGGATGCCTCCGGGGAAAGGATCACTACTCCCAATAGTGGCGCAGTTGCTCCCTCCTCCTTCTATGTTGCAGCCTCTTCAATGCCTTAACTTCGATTTGCCTTATTCTTTCACGGGTTAAGCCCATCATGCGGCCCACGGCCTCAAGGGTGAAGGGGCCATAATTACAGGCCACCCATGTGCAATTGAAAAACAATTCACTTTTTAACGACCATTCGCAGTCACTTTCGTTACAAATGTCGGTGATCAACAAGCCCTTCTTCTTGCATCTGAAAAACCGACTCACTCCGCTGCTCCTGAAAACCAAAATTTCGATCCATCCTGATGGGATGAGACGCTACGGAAGAGCTGTCCCCATTCCTTAAACATATCCAATGCCGATGCCGTCTTTTTGAAAGACGTGCAAATTCTATTGCCATAGACAGGCCTGCAAATCTCCTACACCATGAGATCAATCGTGTAAATATGTGTATAATACCTAACAACTGCACATACCATATAGGCATTTACAAACCACCGTCGCTTTTCAAAAAATCACCTGTCGGTCCGTGCCGACCGCATATCCAAGGTCGTTTCCTGCCATGACAACGGCGCAGTTTTGCCCTACCGGGATCTCATTTTGGATGGTCAGACGAGGTTTAAGATGTTTGGTCTCGAATTCCAGGTCATTGCGATGAACACAAAACAAAACCCTGAAGAAAAATGGGATGCGAGATGCCCGAATCGGGTCCGTGATGGGCCCTGGAAAAGCCGTTGATCCATTCGCACCGGGCAAGCTGTCCTCGATTGAATCAGGTAAGCGAAACGCGGGGTATGACGTGGACGGCGGTCGCCTTGAACGAGGCGGTGACACTTTTTCCCTCTTCCAGGTGGAGCTCTTCGAGGGACTGGCGGGTCACATAGGCCACAAGGTCAAAACCGCATTCGAGATGAACCCGATGGAAGAGGCCGAACGGCGTGATCTTCCGGATCGTTCCCAAAAATACATTCCGTGCGCTGGACTTCGAAAACGGGGTTTCCGCCGAAAGGGTCACATGCTCCGGCCGGATGCAACACAGGACCTCTTCCCCCGTTCGGACATGACCCACCGCCTGAATTTCGCCGCCGTCCACCGCGGCGGTAAACACCCCGTCGGAGACGTGGACAACCCGCCCCGGCAGAACCGTTTCGACCCCCACGAAGCAGGCGACAAACTCGTTCACGGGCCGGTTCATCACCTCGGCTGCCGGTCCGATCTGTTCGATCTTCCCGCCGTTGACCACGGCGAGCCGTTCGCCCAGCCGGAGAGCCTCGGTCTGGTCATGGGTCGAGACGACGGCCGTCGTGTGCGTCTGGCGGAGGATCCGTTCGAGATCGTCGGTCAGGGCCTCGCGCGTCGGCGGGTCGAGAGAAGAGAAAGGTTCGTCGAGAAAAACGATCTGGGGCTTCGTGACAAAGGCCCGGGCCAGGCTGGTCCGCTGCGCCTCGCCGCCCGAGAGCTTCCGGGCCGAGCGCTTCGCCAGGTGGCCGACGCCGAACCGTTCCAGGTATTCGGGCACGGTCCGTTCGATCTCGCTTCGAACCACCCCGCGGATCTTGAGCCCGGCGGCGACATTCTCGAAAACGGTCGTATCGAAGAGGAGCGGCTCCTGAAAGACCATGGCGATGTGGCGGCGGTAGTCGAATCCGCCGTCGGCAATCGGCGCACCCCGAAACAGGATTTTCCCCTGAGCATATTTCAGCAGGCCGGCCAGCGTCAGCAGCAGCGTTGATTTTCCCGCGCCGTTCGGTCCGATGAGGGCCAGAACCTGTCCCTGGAACAGGTGCAGAACCGGAATGTCCAGGACCGTCACCCCGCCCCGGCGAACCAGGAGATCCTCGGCCTGAAGCAGAACTTGCCGATCTTCCGCAAGATTCATCTGGGTCGCTCCCGCTGCTGGATCTGGGTGAGGATGGCGTTGACGATGAAGGAGAGGAGCATCAGGATCACCGAAAGGGCAATGGCGATATCGAAGTTCCCCCGGCCCGTCTCCATGACCGTGGCCGTCGTCAGGACACGGGAGTAGCCCTTGATGTTGCCGCCGACCATGATGGAGGCCCCGACTTCGGAGATGATGCCGCCGAAGCCGGCCATGACCGCCGCCAGAAGCGGCAGGCGCGCCTCCTTGACCAGGAGCCAGATCATCTGGACGCGCGTGGCGCCCAGGGCCAGGATCTGGAGCCGGAGGTTCGCCGGCAGATTCTGGATGGACGCCAGCGTGATCCCCGTGACGATCGGGGTGGCGATCACGGCCTGGGCCAGGATGATCGCCGTCGGCGTGTAGAGGATCTCCAGGAACCCAAGCGGCCCGTTCCGCCAAAGGAAGATCGTCACGAAGAGACCGACGACCACCGGCGGGAGGCCCATCCCGGTGTTGATGATGCTCACCACAAGTTGCCTCCCCGGGAAACGGGTCAGGGCCACAACCGTGCCGACGCTGATGCCGATGAAAAGGCTCATCAGCGTCGCCGTTCCCGACACCCGCAGAGACAGAAGCGTGATCCCCAGGACCTCGCTGTCCAGCGTGAAGATGAGATAAAAGGCCTTTCGGATCCCCTCGAGAATCAGATCCATGGATTATACCGCCTGTTTCATTTTTAGCAGCCGTTGCGGGGGCATGGAACCCGCTCCCGCAACGCTTGTGTTTACGGCAACATTATTGAAGCTCTCCGCAGAAAGCTGCGGGAATATGGGGACACGATGCCGCATCGTTTCCCCATATTCCCTATGGTCCAGCACGCGGAGGGATTATAATTGCCAAAGGTCTTTATTCATACTCCGGCTTGCCCGCGTCGGGGAAGAAGAGGGCGCCACCGTACTTCTCCACACCGAAGGTCTTGATGATATTCTGGATCTCCGCGGAAACCATGAAGTCGGAGAAGGCCTTTGCCCCTTGGGTGTTGACCTTCGCAAACTTCGCCGGATTGACGCTGATCACATGATAAACATTCAGCAGGATCGGATCCCCTTCCTTCAGGATATCCAGTTTCAGGTCCTTTTTCCGGGACAGGTAGGTCCCGCGGTCGGCGAGGGTGTACCCCTTCTTTTCGTTGGCCACGTTGAGGGTCTGCCCCATCCCGAGCCCCGTCTCCTGGTACCACTTCTGCCCCACGGGATTGATGCCCGCGGCCTTCCAAATCCCCTTTTCCTTGGCGTGGGTTCCGGAGTTGTCCCCCCGCGACAGGAAGAGAGCGCCGGCATCGGCAATCTTCTTGAAGGCCTCCGGCGTCGTCTTGGCCGACTTGATCCCCGCCGGATCGCCGGGATCGCCGATGACGATGAAGTCGTTGTGCATGACGATCAACCGATCAATTCCGAATCCGTCCGCGATAAATTTCTTCTCGGCGGCGGGCGAGTGGACCAGCATGACGTCTGCCTCGCCTTTCTGGCCCATGGCCATCGCCTGGCCGGAGCCGACGGCGATCGTCTTGACGAAATAACCGGTCTTCTTTTCAAAAATAGGAATCAGAACATCCAGAAGTCCCGAATCCTGTGTGCTCGTTGTCGTCGCCAGGATCAGATTCTTCTGCGCCGGCGCGGCAAAAGCCGGAAATGTCAAGCCGGTCATCAAAATCGCGGCAACCAATGCCGCGCCCAAAATCCTTGTCCAATTTCTTTTCATGATCTTCTCCTTATAATGAATTGTTTTTCTCTACTCTTCAAAAAATTCACTTCCCCATTTTTTTGCGCCACGCCTCCGAGTTGGGGAAAAACATGGGCGCGCCGTATTTGTCCTTGCCGAAGTCGCGTATGATGATCTGGCCCTTGTCCGCTGCCGTCATCCAACCGATGAATTGCATTGCCCCCGCTCGGTTCACCCGGGGAAACTTCGTCTGGTTGACCGGTATCAGGGACATGAAGTTCAGCATCGCCGTATCGTTCTCCACGAGAATGGCAAGATTGATCTCCTTCTTTAACGACAGGTAGGTCGCCCGGTCGATGACCGTGTAGACCTGTTTTTCGCTGGCGTAGCGCAGGGTCGGAACATTGCCGCTCGATCCCTTCTCATAGACGACATACCAGGGCCCGGCCGGCTGGATGCCCGCCCCCTTCCAGAGATCCATCTCGGCGACGTGCGTGCCCGACTTGTCTCCCCGGCTGATGAAGGTCGCCTTCTTCGCGGCGATGGTCCGGAGCGCCTCGGCCGACGTTTTCATCCCCTTGATTCCCGCCGGATCGGCCGCCGGCCCGACGATGACAAAATCGTTGTACATCAGCGGGATTCGCTCCGTCCCGAAGCCGTCTTTCACAAACTTCTCCTCCAGGGACTTGGCGTGGGCCAACACCAGGTCGAACTGCCCCTTTTCCGCCATTTTCAGGGCCGCGCCCGTTCCGGCGCCCACGTGGCGCACCCGGATGCCGGTCTCTTTTTCGAACCCCTCCTCCAGCGCGCCGACAATCCCGGCGTCGATCGGTCCGATCGTGCTGGCCAGCAGAACGAACTTGTTCTCCTGGGACGGCCCGGCAACATCCATCGTGCTGCAGGCCGGAAAGAGAAACAACACAAACAACAGGAAAATCCAACTTCGCTTGATCATCACGAACTCCTTTCCCAATTCATTATTCAATATGGTCCCCGGGGCTGATATCGTCACGGATATCGCTCCCCTCTCGTTGCCGAAATCAATCCCCTTGCGTATAGAGAATCCGTCCGGCGTTGCCGAAATCGTAACCCCTGAGATTCTTGATCCGCTGACGGAAGAGATCCCCGTTGAGAACCTGCATCAGGGCCTGGATTCCCTTCTGGAAAAAGGTGGACTGGTCGCAGATCATATCGAACCGCTCCCGAGTGACGGAGACGAAGTCCAGACCCAGGAGGGTCGAAACGGCTGCCGTGGCAATCCCCGTATCCGCCTCACCGGCCAGGACCGCCAGCGCCACCTCGATATGGGTGTACACCTCCTGGTCGTAGCCGCTGATCCGCCCGGCGGGAATTCCCGCCTTCCCCAGATGATGATCCAGCAGGAGCCGGGTTCCCGAGCCGGCCTGGCGGTTGACGAAACGAACCCCCTGGCGGGCCAGGTCTTCGAAACGGGCGATACCCATGGGGTTGCCTCGGGCGGTGACGAATCCCAACTCCCGGTGGAAGAGGTTGACCACCACCGCCTTGATGCCCGGGACCACCCGCTCCAGGTAAGGGATGTTGTACTCTCCGCTTTCGGGATCCAGCAGGTGCGACCATGCGATGTCGGTAAAACCCTTCTCCAGGGCAGCCAGCCCCTCCATGCTGCCCACGTTGGCCGAAAATAGATAGAGCTCGGGATGGGCCTTCCGCAGACAGGTTTGAAGGATGTCCAGGACGGGATCGTTGCTCCCCGAGGCGAGGAGCGCCCCGGCAATCCGTTCGCTCTTCCGGCGGGCCTGCTCCAGGCCTGAGAGGGCGTTTCTCTCGATCCAGTCATCGATCACGCATTTCGGGAAGAGCCACTTCCCGGTCATTCTCGTTGCCGGAATCTTTTTCGTTTTGATCAGCGCATAAACCTGCTTCTCATGGATGTCCAGATAACGGGCGACTTCCTTCGTGTTCATCATTCCATCCGACATGGCATCCTCCGCTGGGCGTTCAAGCCGCGGTAAAGTAGAAAATCTGAAGGGGGTTGTCAAGAATTATTTGACTTTATTCTTACTTTGATTTACTTGTTCTTCCAAATACCAACCATTTATAAGGAGGTGTCGCATGAAGATCAGCGCCCGCAACATCATCAAGGGAACAATCAAGGCCGTTCATCCGGGGGCCGTAAATACGGAGGTCGTCCTTGAGTTGCCCGGTGGTTCCGAGATCGTCTCCATCATTACAAAATCCTCAGCGGACAGCCTGGGTTTGGCGCCCGGCAAAGAGGTGTACGCCATCATCAAGGCATCCAACGTGATGATCGGCGTAGATTAGGGATTTCCGAGCAAAGGGTGGAGGGCTCCCCCTTTTCGATCGCTTGACAGCCGGCGCTTTCTGTCGTAGGAGTTTCGGTCGCGGCGGGGTGTTGCCTGCCGATGGACCGGAACGAGGAATGCAATGGCCGAATTCTTGAAGGTCTCCACGCCGGGCCAGGTCTTTGCAGCCTTGGCCGGCTTTAAACGCCTCAACTTGGAAGCAGCGGGCCTCGACGAGGCGCTCCACCGGGTCTGCGGCGCGAATATCACCTCGCCGGAGGATCTTCCTCCCCTTCCCCGATCAACGATGGACGGCTACGCCGTGCGCGCCGCGGACACCTTCGGCGCCTCGGACTCCCTGCCCGCGCTCCTCGACCTTGCCGGCGCCGTCGACATGGGGCGTGTTCCCGAGATCAGCGTCGGCCCCAACCAGGCGGCGGCGATCCCGACGGGGGGCTTCCTCCCGCAGGGCGCGGACGCGGTGGTCATGGTGGAGTACTCCGGCCGGGCGGGAGAGGGTTCCGTAGAGATATTCCGTCCGGTCACGACAGGGGAAAATGTCCTCGGAAAGGCGGAAGATGCGGCGCGCGGCGACGTCGTGATCCCTGCCGGAAAGCGCCTGCTTCCTCAAGACATCGGCCTCCTCGCCGGCCTCGGAATTACGGAGGTTTCCGTTTATCGACGGCCGAGGGCGGCCCTCATCTCCACCGGGGATGAAATCGTTCCCGTCACCGACACCCCGCCCCCGGGGAAAATCCGGGACATCAACTCCCATTCCATCGCCGCGCTCGTCCGGGCCGCGGGCGGAGAGGTCGAAATGTTCGACCCTGTCCCGGACGACCCGGTCCTGCTCCGCGGCGCACTCGAAAAGGCGCTGGCTTCGGCGGATGTCGTCGTTCTCTCCGGCGGCAGCTCGGTCGGCGAGCGCGACCACATGCTGAACGTCGTCACCTCGCTGTCCGGCGTCGTGGTGCACGCGCACGGCATCGCGATCAGCCCGGGAAAGCCGACGCTGATCGCCGCGGTGGGCGGCAAACCGGTGTTCGGACTTCCGGGTCACCCGGTGTCGGCGCTTGTCGTGGCGCAGGTTTTTCTTGCGCCGTTCCTTGGGCATCTGCAGGGGGAAGAGCTGAAACGAACGCCGGCGGGAACGAGGGTGCGCGCCGCGCTGGCCTTATCCATACACTCCGCGCAGGGGCGGGAAGACTATGTGCGGGTCAAACTTGAAGAACGGCAGGGACTCCCCACGGCCCGCCCCGTATTCGGCAAGTCAGGCATGCTTTCGACGCTCGTCAAGGCCGACGGCTTTATCGTGCTGCCGATCCACGCCGAGGGCCTCTCCGCCGGGGAGACGGTGGAGGTTATTCTGTTTTAGTCGGATACCACCCGTTCAACGGTTTCTTGAACACAATTGCAGGACGGATTTCATGGAGCGGAAAAAGCGGATTTATCGGCATCTCAAGACCCTGGAGGAGGCGGGCGCCATCCTTCGCGCACGCTTCGGCGACCGGAGGGTCGCGCCGGAAACGATCGCCGTGCGGGAGGCGCTGGGCCGAATCCTCGCCGAACCGGTCACGGCGCTGGCCTCGGTGCCTGCCTACCACGCCGCGGCGATGGACGGCATCGCCGTGAAAGCCTCCGACACCTTCGGCGCGCTGCCGGAAAGACCTCTCCTGCTGCCGCGAACGGCCGGCAAAATGGTGGACACCGGCGATCCCATCCCGGAGGGGAAGGATGCGGTCGTGATGATCGAGCGGGTGGAGGAAAGGGAACAAGGCTGGGAGATCAGCGAGGCGGCCTATCCCTGGCGGAACGTCCGCAAGGCGGGGGAGGATATCGTCCAAGGCGAGGTCATCCTCCCGGCCCGTCACCGCATCCGGCCCTACGACCAGGCCGCCCTTTTGGCCGCCGGGATTCTCTCCGTCAAGGTTTTTTCGAAACCGCGCGTTCTGATCATCCCCACCGGCGACGAAATCGTCCGCCCGGAAGAGGCCCCGTCGCCCCTCCCGAAAGGAACGCTGCTCGAGGTCAACGGCCAGATGCTCGCATCGCTCTCCGTCGAGTGCGGCGCCGTCGCCGAGATCCGCCGAATCGTGCCCGACCGCCCGGGAGAACTCAAAACAGCGCTGACGGATGCGCTTGCCGGCCGGTACGATCTCGTCATGACGATCGCCGGCTCTTCCGCCGGCTCGGAAGACTTCACCCCGACACTCCTGGAGGAACTGGGCGAACTGCTCGTTCACGGCATCACCGTCATGCCCGGGAAGCCCGCATTGCTGGCCGCGGTGAACGGGCGGCCCGTCATCGGCATTCCAGGCTATCCCGTGTCGGCGGCCGTCGCCTTCCGGGAATTCGCCCGCCCTTTGCTCTTTTCATTGCAGGGGCTCATGACGCCCGAATCCGACCAAGTCGAAGTTTCCGTCGGGAAGAAGATCCCCTCGAAACTGGGCCTCGAAGAGCGGGTTCGCGTGATTCTCGGAAACGTCGGCGGGAAGCGCGTCGCGATGCCGATCGGCGGCGGCGCGGGGGTGATCACCTCCCTGGTTCGCGCCGACGGAATCCTCCGCATCCCGCAGGAAGTCAGCGGTTTCGCGGAGGGAGAAACGGCGCGGGCGGACCTGATGATTCCGCGCGAGGCGCTGAACGACCGGCTGCTGGCGATCGGCTCGCACGACCTGACCATCGACCTGCTCAACAGCCTGCTGAAGGAGAAAACGGGCGGACGGATGCACATCTCGTCGAGCAACGTCGGCAGCCTCGGCGGTCTCCTCGCCCTCAAGAGACAGACGGCGCACTTTGCCGGATCGCACCTGCTCGATACCGCCACCGGCGAGTACAACCTCTCCTATATCCGGCGTTATCTCCCGGAGATGCCGGTTGTCCTTATTACGCTGGTCCACCGTTGGCAGGGGTTCATCACGCCGGCGGCCAATCCGAAACGGATCAAGGGCATCGGCGACCTGATCCGACCGGATATCGTCTTCGTCAACCGCCAGGCCGGTTCCGGAACGAGGATCCTGCTTGACTACGAACTCGCCCGGGCCGGAATCGCTCCCGACGATGTCGTCGGCTATCGCGGCGAGGAGTATACCCACATGAACGTGGCGATGGCGGTGGCCTCCGGCGCGGCGGACGTCGGGCTGGGGATCCATGCCGCCGCGCGGGCGCTCTCGCTCGATTTCGTTCCCGTTGCCCGCGAACGCTACGATCTGGTCATCCCGGCCGCCTACATGGAAGACGAAAAGATCAGGTTTCTGCTGGAAATCATCGGCTCCACAGCGTTCAGGGAAAAGGCCCTGGCGATGGGGGGCTACGAAGTTCACGAGACGGGAAACGTCGTCAATCAAAGTTGAAGAAAAGGAAAGGGGATGGATGATGAAGGTTTTGGCCATCAACGGCAGCGCCCGCAGGAACGGAAACACGGCGATTCTTCTGAAAACCGTACTGGACGAAATGAAGAAGGAGGGCATCAAGACGGAACTCCTCCAGATGGCGGGCAAGCCGATCCTGGGGTGCCGGGCCTGCAACAAGTGTATCACGAAGAAGAATTTCCGGTGCGCGATGGATCGCGATTTCGTCAATGAATGGTTGATGAAAATGCGGGAGGCCGACGGTATCCTGCTGGGTTCCCCAACCTATTTTTGCGATGTCACGGCGGGAATGAGGGCCTTCATCGAGCGGGTCGGGCGGGTTGCCCGGGGCAACGATTACATGCTGAAGCGCAAGGTCGGCGCCGCCGTCGTCGCGGTCCGCCGTGCCGGCGGCATCCCCGCGTTCAGCTCCATCAATCTCTTTCTGAGTTACATGCAGATGATCCTGCCCGGTTCCAGCTATTGGCATGTCGGAATCGGCCGGGAGATCGGCGATGTGAAAAAAGACGAGGAAGGTCTCCAGACGATGAAGACCCTCGGCGAGAACATGGCCTGGCTGCTGAAGAGGCTGAATCCTTAGGGGAAATCCTTCAGAAGAGGCCGCCGGAAATCAATTGCAATCTCCATCAAGATGGAATATTTTATTGATCGCGCCATGCTGGGGGGATCGCTGCCCGAGGCACCAAAAACCGAAAGGGAGATTTCTCATGAGGGTCATCGATTATCGCAAGGTTCCGGCAACGACGCCGCTGCCGGGGGTCACGAAAAGGGTCCCGATCGGGCCCGATGACGGTGCGAAAAATTTCATCATGCGCGTCTTTGAGGTTGCGCCGGGACATGCGAGTCCCGACCATGCCCATCCCTGGGAGCACGAGATATTCGTTCTCGCCGGCGAAGGGATCGCCCGC
>JAQTRB010000227.1 GCA_028712015.1 Syntrophales bacterium | reverse complement strand
CCCCGCGCCTTTCCCAGCGCATCGAGTTCGTCGATAAAGATGATGCAGGGGGCCTTCTCTTTGGCTTGGACGAAGAGGTCCCGGACGCGTGCGGCGCCGAGGCCGACGAACATCTCGACGAATTCCGAGCCCGAGAGGCTGAAAAAGGGGACGCCGCTTTCGCCGGCGACCGCCTTGGCCAGCAGGGTCTTGCCGCTCCCCGGAGGGCCGACGAGAAGGATCCCTTTGGGGATTCTTCCGCCGATCTCCGTGAATTTACCCGGCGTCTTGAGGAATTCGATCACCTCGACCAGTTCCTGCTTGGCCTCGTCCACCCCCGCGACATCGGCGAAGGTCACGTTGAGTTCGTTTTCCATGTAGATCTTCGCCTTGTTCTTGCCCAGGGTCATGAAGCCCGCCTGCTGGCCGCCCATCCGCTTCATCAGGAAATACCAGACCCCGACGAACAAGAGCAACGGAAAGATCCAGGAGAAGAGGTCGCGCAGAAAGGTGGACTCGATTTCGCCCTTGAAGGAGACGGGGTACTGTTCGAGCATTTTGGAGAGTTCCGGATCCACGCGGATCGTTTTGAACAATTTGAAGTCCCCCGGTTCGCCATCGACCTTCATCTTCCCCTGGATCTGGTTGGCCGTAACGGCGATTTCCGCCACCTTGCCCCCCTTGAGGAGATTCAGAAACTGGCTGTAGGGGATCACCTGGGCGGCGAACATCGAGGCGATATAATTCTGGACGATCAGGACAACCCAGATCCCCAGCAGGACGTACCAGATCGAAAATTTGTAATGTTTTTGCATATTGAATTCTTCTTTCCGTAGGCCGCCTCCTCTTTCGGAGGCGGACCGAAAGACGATTGCCGGACAACGGAGCGAAAGGATGGAATCGTCATGAGATCAATATGGGACTTCTCCGGTATTTGTCAAGTATTGGCCCGAAGAAAGGTCCGCCCGCCCGAATGCCGGTTGCCCTTGACAGGATTCCGTTTTTCTCCTATGCTCCGGCCACGTTTGCGATCACCGACAAGAGGGGGAGTCATGAATCTTCTGGAAGAAAAGCTGGCCAATTTCGACCCAGCGGTCAACGAGATCATCCGCGACGAGATGCGGCGCAATGAAGAGACCATCAACCTCATCGCTTCGGAAAACTATCCCCCCAAATCCCTGATGAAGGCGATCAGCTCCATGCTTTCGGGCATCTACAGCGAGGGCTACCCCGGCGAACGATGGTACCGGGGACTGGAAAACATCGATCGGCTGGAGTCCCTGGCCATTGAAAGGGCGAAAACCGTATTCGGCGCCGAACATGCCAACGTGCAGGCCCTCTCGGGGAGCGCCGCCAACATCGCCGCCTACCTCTCTCTGCTGAAGATCGGCGACCGGATCCTGAGCATGGAGATCGATGCGGGCGGACACTTGAGTCACGGCGCCAAGGCGAATGTCGTCTCCCGGTTGTTCGATATCGTGCAGTACGGCGTCGATCCCCAAACGGGCCTGCTGGACTACGATGCGATCCGCAAACAGGCGCTGGAGACCAAACCGAAGCTCATCGTTTGCGGGGCCAGCGCCTATCCCCGGATCATCGACTTCGCCCGTTTCGGACAGATTGCCCGGGAGACGGGGGCCTTTCTGATGGCGGACATTTCGCATATTGCCGGGATGGTCGTGACCGGAGAACATCCGACACCGGTACCCCATTGCGATATCGTCACCACTACCACCCACAAGACCCTGCGGATGACCCGCGGGGCCATCATCCTTTGCAGGGCGGCGCACGCCGAGAAGGTGGACCGCGCCGTTTTTCCGATGCTACAGGGCGGACCCCACCAGTCCAACATCGCGGCCATCGCCGTCGGGCTGAAGCATTTGAGCGCTCCGGAATACCGGCAGTACATCCGCGGGGTGGTCCAAAACGCCAAGGCGCTGTCGGAGGCCCTGCGCGAAGAGGGGGCGGAGATCGTGACCGGCGGGACGGATAACCATCTGTTGCTGCTGAACCTGTCGAAATGGAACATTGACGGGGAAACGGCATCGGTTCTGCTGGAAGAGGCCAACCTGGTCGTGAACAAGAACAAGATTCCGGGCGACCTCGGCACGGCGAAAAAACCATCCGGCATCCGACTGGGCGCGCCCGCCATCACGAGCCGGGGGATGAAAGAGCCGGAGGTCCGGCTGATCGCCCGGTGGGTGGCCGAGGTCGTCAAACATCCCGGGGAGAAAGAGATCCGGGACAGGGTGAAAGCGGATGTCGTCGAGTTGTGCCGGCGGTTTCCCATTTACCGGATGACCTATTAGCAATCGGAGAGGTATCCAATCATGTCCGAAACCGTGAAAATAATTTTGATGATCCTGTTGACCGTCGCGGCCTTCATCCTTGCCCTCCGCATTGCCGGCTGGCGGATGAAAAGGGCCTGCGATTTCATTATCCGGGATCTGCAGCAGAAAAAAGCGGTTGACCCGACATCGGCGGTGGAGCTTCCCTACACCAAGTCCTCCCTCTTCCATATCGGCATGCGGGATTACCGGCCCCGGGCCCTCGGCGAACTCGTCAAACATGACGTAATTCGGGTGCAGGAAGGGAGTCGATATTACCTGCGCGAGGGGTATCAACAGACCGTTTTCGGCAAAAGGGAAGCCGGATAGCGAGGGCTTTTCCGCAAGGTCCGCGGATGCCGCGACGTTGATTTTTGCCGACCGAGACCGTCTGTTTTCCCGTGCTGTCCCGCCGCCGGAATCCGAACGCTTGATTTCCGTTGATGATTGAGATAGGATGCCTCCCCATTCCCGCCGGGAAAACGGGGGGCGTTTTTGGAGAGATGGCCGTGGATTTCAATCCCTGCATGAAACACAAGCTGGTCCGCAAGACGGTGCGCATGTTTGCCGAAACCGAACTGGCGCCCATCGCGCATGACATCGACCGGGATGCCCGCTTCCCGTGGGAGGTTGTGGAAAAAATGCGACCGCTGCATTTTTTCGGCCTTCAGGCGCCGAAGGCGTACGGCGGGGCGGAAATGGACACGATCAGCTACGCGATCGTGATGGAAGAGATTTCCCGTGTCAGCGCGGCGGTCGGCCTATGCCTCACCGTTCACAACAGCGTCGGGGTTTATCCGATCGTCCGTTTCGGAACGGAGGAGCAGAAAAAGAGGTTTCTGCCGGAGATGGTCTCCGGCGAACGGATCGGCGCATTCTGCCTGACGGAGGCCAATGCCGGGTCTGACGCGGGCGGTGTGGAGATGACGGCCGTCCGGGACGGCAAGGATTATGTGATCAACGGAACGAAGATCTTCGTCACCAACGGCGGCATCTGCGGCACGGCCCTGATCTTTGCGCTCACCGATCCGGCGAACCCCCAGAAGAGCGCCGGTGTGTTCATCGTGGAGAAGGAGACTCCCGGCTTTTCCGTGGGCGAGATCGAGGATCTCTGCGGGATGCGGGCGAATCCCGTTTCCTCCCTTTTTCTGGAGGAGTGCCGTGTTCCGGAGGCGAATCTGCTGGGCCGACCCGGCGACGGGATTAAAATCGGTCTGGCAACCCTCGATACGGGTCGCATCGGGATCGCGGCCCAGGCCCTGGGAATTGCCCAGGCCGCCTTCGAAGAATCGGTCCGCTACTCCAAGGAGCGGCAGCAGTTCAAAAAACCGATCTCTTCCTTCCAGA
>JAQTRB010000226.1 GCA_028712015.1 Syntrophales bacterium | reverse complement strand
GAGCATTCCGGCCGGCGTGGAGGCCAGCGCGAAGAGGCGCTCGGTGGCCGCCGCCGTCACTTCGTCTTTGGTCCGGAGGCTGAGCAGCGTGGAGATCAGGATTTCAAAAGGATCGCGGTGTTCTTCCGCCAGTCTGGTGACGACCGGAATTTCCCGTTTCAGCAGCTCCCGTTCGAGAAGTCGGACAATCTCATCGATATCCCTGTCGTCCATGCGCGTTTCCGTAACCGTCAGTCGTAGCCCTCTTCGTTGGCGAGCATATCCAGATGAAGCGTCGCGATATCCTCTACATCCAGATCCGCTTTCTGCTTCCCCTTCCGAAAATCGACGATTTTGATGTACCGCTTACACTCGTTGCAGACGTCAACGCGGTACCGCTCATCCCCCTCGATCGTGAAGTAGGCGAGGCTCTGTTGCTCCTCATTGCCGCAGA
Organism: Syntrophales bacterium; assembly: GCA_028712015.1. Lineage (GTDB taxonomy): Bacteria > Desulfobacterota > Syntrophia > Syntrophales > UBA5619 > UBA5619. The sequence goes on along the minus strand of JAQTRB010000226.1, from coordinate 3,223 downwards.
AGGGGCATTTGATTCGCAGGTAGTTCCATTCAAAGCCGCACTGGTTGCAGAAAAGGTAACGGCTCCCCTCATCGTCCCGGATCTCGCCGATCTTCGGTTCCCGGCCGCAGACGGGACAGTAGCCCTCCGTCCAGCCCGTCTTTCGAACGGCTTCGCCGTAGCGTGCCGAGACCATCTCCAAGGCCGGCCGGAGGCTCTCTTCGATGAACAACTCCACCAGATCGAAGGACGCCTCCTCTTCGCTCCCCGGCGTTTCATCATCCGTCGACTCCGCCGGGGAGTTGAAGGATTCATGGATCAGGTCGTTGAAAAGGATCTCACCGGCCCGAATTTTTCTCGCCATTTCGCCGGTTTCCCCCGGCGCCCGTTTTTCGGCAATCTCCAGAAGGGCCAGAAAATAGGCCTGGGGTTCCGCAAGATCGGAGGTGACCGAAGAAAAATCGATGAGGGGAAATCCTCCAACCATCTTGGCTTCGATCAGTTTTGGATTGACGGGAAAGATTTCTTCCCGCATCCGGCCGCGGTACTCCTCGCGCAGGATCAGAATTTCTTCCAGAATATCGAGAAGCTCCGCATAATGGGGGCTCAAATTTCTATGGGTTTGTATCGTCCGCAATGCATCCTTCAGTGCCGTGGCCATGCCGGAGAATCTCCTTCTATGGATCAATCTGCGGCGTTCTATATCCTCTTTCGCCGCCGAGTTCAAGCGATATTTGCGGCAATCTTTCGAGAGGCTTTTAATTATAAATACAAATAAATACGAATACTTTCCGATCGTGGTTCTCGGCCTCGGGATCGGGAATCCCAACCCTCGTCTTGTCACCGCCGACCCCGGATTTGTCCGGGAAGTTTTTGTTCGCGCCTCCTTTTTCACTTGACACCGGGGAGGGGTTACAGTTAAAAAAACAACTTTCAACGAAAGGTTATTTTACGGCAATGATATTTTAAACGATTCCTGACGAAAAAACAGACGGACCGGAATGGAGGTAGGAATGGATAACGTAACGTTCGGGATTACAATGCTGATTTGCGGCATGGGCGGGACAATACTGACCCTCTGGATCATGAGCCTCGTGATGGCTCTTTTGGGGCGGATGTTCCCCGAAAAGCCTGAAAAGAAGGAGGCTTAAGTCATGGCAGAAGCGATCATTAACGGGCTAAGCGGCTTGGTGGTCGGATTTCAGGTGTTGGCGACGGACTGGCGGAACGCCGTCATGCTGATCGTCGGCTTTGTGCTCTTGTACCTTGGGATCAAGAAGGATTGCGAACCGCTTCTTCTGGTCCCCATCGGGTTCGGCTGCATCCTGGTCAACATCCCGCTGGCCGATGTCATGAGCGAGGAAGGATTTATCCGCGTGATCTACAACGCGGGGATCGCAACGGAACTGTTCCCGCTGCTCATCTTCATCGGGATCGGCGCGATGACCGACTTCGGCCCCGTCCTTGCCCAGCCTTCCACCTTCCTTCTGGGCGCGGCGGGCCAGTTCGGGATCTTCTTGACGCTGCTGTTGGCTCTCGCTTTGGGCTTCGAGCAACTCGAGGCCGTTTCGATCGGGATCATCGGGGCCTGCGACGGTCCGACGGCGATTTATGTAACCTCAAAGTTTGCTCCACACCTGCTGGGCGCCGTATCGGTTGCAGCGTACTCCTACATGTCGCTGGTGCCGATCATCCAGCCGCCGATCATGAGGTTTCTGACGACGAAAAAGGAGCGGGAAACCTTGATGAAACCCGTGGCCAAACCGGTTTCGAAGACAACGAAACTTCTCTTCCCGCTGGTCATCACGATCCTCGGCGGCCTGATCGCGCCGAAGGGGCTGCCTCTGCTGGGGACGATCATGCTGGGGAACCTGATGAAGGAATCGGGCGTTGTCGCCCGCCTGACGAAGGCCTCCGAGAACGAGATTGCCAATGTGACGACGCTCTTTTTAGGTCTCTGTATTGGAGCAACGATGGTCGGCAGCGCCTTTGTCCGGGCCGAGACCCTGATCATCCTCTGCCTCGGTTTTCTGGCCATTTGTCTCGACACGGTCTGCGGCGTCTGCTTCGGAAAGGTGATGCGGCTGGCAACCGGCGGGAAATTCAACCCGCTGATCGGTGCGGCGGGCATCTCCGCTTTCCCGATGGCGGCGCGCGTCGTTCAGAAGGAGGGCCAGAAATGGAACAAAAAGAGCTACCTGCTGATGCACGCGATGGGCGCCAACGCGGGCGGCCAGATCGGTTCGGTGATCGCGGCGGCGGTGATGCTGTCGGTCCTGGCAGGGATGGGAATCATTAGATAATGATTCCTATTGTTTCCATCGTCGGGACATCCAATTCCGGGAAGACCACTTTGATCGAGAAGCTGATCCTCGAGCTGACCCGGCGGGGTTGGCGGGTAGCGACGATCAAACACAACCGTCACGGTTTCGAAATCGATCATGAAGGAAAGGACAGCTGGCGACACAGGCGGGCGGGCGCCGTGACGACGGTCCTGGCTTCGCCGGCTCGGATTGCGGTCATCGAGGATGCGGGCAGGGATTATGCCCTCGCCGAGATCGCGGAACGTTATATCCGGAATGCGGACATCATCCTCGCGGAGGGATACAAAACCAACCCCCATCCGAAGATCGAGGTTTTCCGGAGTGAACTCCGGAAAGAACGTCTCTGCGGCCCCGCGGACAACCTGATTGCCCTCTCGGTCGATCGGCCGTTCTCCGCCGAGGTTCCTTGCTTCGACCGGGATGATGCATCAGGCCTTGCGGATCTGATCGTGCAACGATTCCTTCCCCGAAAGGGTTGAGTCGTCGATTCGCAAGGTTTCCAGCGGGCTGAGACGTACCCTGGTTCGGCAACCCCCGGTCTTTCCGGTCGGCTTCCCGTTCCGGGATGGAAAAGGGAAGCCCCGATCGTCGGCCCGAGGCCTTGGAAATCAGGAATCCTCGGGTTGCCGGCGTTGTTCCCTATTGAGACAATACCCATTCACGCCTTGATGTTCTCCGCCAGCAGATCCGCGACATGCTTCATCTTCACGCCGGGAACCTGCTTGTCGAGGCCGCCCTGAAGCTGGACCATGCAGCCCGAGCAGGCACAGGCGACGATTTCGGCCCCCGTATCTCTAATGTTCTTCATCTTCTGCTCCAGGATCGGCATCGAGAGCTCCGCGTATTTGACGCCGAAGATCCCCGACATCCCGCAGCACTTGTCCGCATCCTTCATCTCGACCAGTTCGCAGCCCGCCGCC
>JAQTRB010000225.1 GCA_028712015.1 Syntrophales bacterium | reverse complement strand
CGCCCTCTCCTTTCCGGTCGCCGGCGGTTGAAACGCCGTTACCGCTGAAAGGTCTGCGCCCGAAGAAGCTTCTCCGGAAGGAACCAGACAAGACCCATGGCGAGCAGCGGAACCAGGGCCACGCCGAAGAGGACGGTCCGGATGGAGTACAGATCGGCCAGACTTCCCACGAGCGGCGCAATCATGCCGCCCACCCCTTGCGCGAGCCCCATCATCAGGCTCGACACCATCGACTTTCCCTGCGGCGCCAGCTTCTGGGCCATGACCAGACCCAGCGGTAACGTCGCAAACATGCAGAACCCGGCCAGCGCGGAAACCGCGTACAGCGTCAATCCGGACAGGGAACACATCAGGATCAGGCTCGGCGCGGCCAGCAGAAATGCGGTCAGGAATATCGGCCGGTATCCAATCCGGTCGGAGAGATGGCCCGCGATCACGCCGCCCGCGGCGCCGGCCACCGTGTAGAGGGAGATGATCAGGCCGATCGAAACCAGGGAGAGTCCCTCCCGGGCGTAGAGGACGGGGATGAACGCCAGAAAGGATTGACCGACGAAGGCGCGCAGGACCATAACGGTCCAGATCAGCAGGACCGGTTTCCAGACCTCTCCGAACGCCGCCCGGACCGCCCCCGAAAACCCCTGACCCCGGAGCCCCTCCCCCAGCGGCCTGGGAGTAATCCGGAACAGGAGGGCCATCAGGAGCAGCCCGGGAATCGCCGTCCAGGGGGAGGCCTCCAAACCCCAGTGCGTGACGACATAGGCGATCAAGAGCGGCCCAACGCCGAAGGCAACGGTTCCGCCCATGTTGAAAATCGACATGCAGAATCCGAAGCGGCGGCCGGCGTAACCGCCGATCATTCCGGCAACGGAAGGGTGGAACATGGAGGCGCCGATCGATCCGATCGCGATGAAGAGCAGCAAGTCCCAGAAGGAGTGGGCCCAGCCGACCGCGGCGATGAACAGAATGGAGAGCATCGGTCCGCCGAGGATGAAGAAACGGGACCGGTAGCGATCGGCGAAGTATCCCACGCCGGGCTGGACGACGAAGGCGAGCATCCGCATCATCCCGGCAATCCAGCCGACCTGGGCCAGGGAGAGGGAGAATTTTTCGACGAAAACCGGCAGCAGCGGATTGACGAAGGAGACGTAAAGATCGCCCGTGAAGTGGATCAGCGTCAGGGCGAGGATGACTTTGACATCGGTGCGGTTTTGCTCGGTCATGGGATTCATGTTTCCCGAATCTTGGTTCGTTCCTGGCCGTCATGGATCTTTCCGCAGCTTGCCGCGTGGAGGTCCGTGCACCGGATGCCGTCCTGCCTATCACGCTCACCGCGGTCCTGTCAAACGGGAGGATTTGCGTCACACCTGTATGATTTTTCTTGACAAACCAATCCCTATGGGATAAAGGCCGCCTCAAGTTTGCGCAGGTATCTGTCCCCGGAGCCCGAAGGCTGTTGGGGATTTTTTTTCACCAAGGAATCGGGACGGAAATTGATCATGGATCTTCAACCGGCCGGGCTTGCCCGGACGCAGGCGCCGCCGGCGGTCGTCGGAGCGGACCGCCGCCGGCAGCAGGAAATCGATCAGCGACGGACCTTCGGGATCATCAGCCACCCGGACGCGGGGAAGACGACGCTGACCGAAAAGCTCCTCCTCTTCGGCGGCGCGATTCAGCTCGCCGGCGCGGTCAAGGCCCGGAAGGCCGGACGTCACGCGACGAGCGACTGGATGGCGATCGAAAAGGAGCGGGGGATCTCCGTTACGACCTCGGTCATGAAGTTCCATTACCGGGATTTCGAGATCAACCTGCTGGACACCCCCGGCCACCAGGACTTCTCCGAGGACACCTACCGGGTGCTCACCGCCGTGGACAGCGCGCTGATGGTCATCGACAGCGGGAAGGGGGTCGAGCCGCAGACGGAGAAGCTCATGGAGGTCTGTCGGATGCGCAACACCCCGATCATGACCTTCATCAACAAACTCGATCGGGACGGGATGGAGCCGATGGAGATTCTCGCCAACATCGAGGACAAGCTCCAGATCGAATGCGCGCCGCTCTCCTGGCCGATCGGCATGGGGAAGGATTTCAAGGGGGTTTACAACCTCTACGCCAGGACGCTCCACCTCTTCACGCCGGGCAGGGACAGCCGGAAGGAAAAGGGGATCACGATCACGGATCTGGAAGACCCGCGGCTGGACGAGCTTCTGGGGAGCCAGGCGGGACAGCTCCGCGAGGAGATCGCCCTGATCGAGGGGGCGGCGAGCCCCTTTGACCACGCAGAGTACCTCAAGGGGAACCAGACGCCGGTCTTCTTCGGCAGCGCGATCAACAATTTCGGCGTTCGGGAGCTCTTGGACGCCTTTGTCGAGATGGCCCCCGCCCCCGGCCCGCGGCCGACGACCACCCGGTTGGTCTCCCCGCTGGAGGAGGATTTTTCCGGTTTTGTTTTCAAGATTCAGGCGAACATGGACCTGGCCCATCGCGACCGGATCGCCTTTTTCCGGATCTGTTCGGGGAAGTTCACCCGCGGGATGAAGGTGATGCACCACCGGATCGGCCGGGAGATCGTGCTCGCCAATGCGACGATCTTCATGGCCCAGGACCGGACGAACGTCGAGGAGGCTTGGCCGGGCGACATCATCGGGATTCACAACCACGGCACGATCCAGACCGGCGACACCTTCACCGAGGGGGAACCGCTTCGCTTCACCGGGATTCCCAACTTCGCCCCGGAGCACTTCCGGCGGGTCCGGACCAAGAATTCGCTCAAGATCAAGCAGCTTCAGAGAGGGCTGGAGCAGCTTTCCGAGGAGGGGGCGGTCCAGGTGTTCCGGCCGCTGTTCGGCAACGACTACATTCTCGGCGCGGTCGGCGTGCTGCAGTTCGACGTGACGATGGCCCGCCTGAAAGCCGAGTACGGCGTCGAGGCCTCCTATGAGCCGATCGAATACGCCGCGGCGCGCTGGGTCGTCTGCGCGGACCGGAAACGGCTGGCCGAATTCGAGAAGAGGTGCCAGGCGAACCTCGCCCGGGACGCCGACGGCCACCTGACCTACCTCGCCGCGAGCGAGTGGCGGCTCGGCTTCGTGATCGAGGATTGGCCCGACATCGAATTCCGGAAGACCCGGGAGCACCACTGAAGTCGGGATCCGACCGTCTCCGCCATCACATCATCATTCAACGAAGGTTGGAATATGGAGGGTTTGCCGGGTTTCTTCCTCAGGCTTTCCATACAGGGGCCATCCTCACGGCATGGGTATTTCTGCCAGGTAAATAAAAATCAGCCAGAGGACGCCGCTCCCGATGCCGGCCAGCAGTGAGGAGATGAGCCACGATTTTTCGCCGAAAAGTCGGGTCGCTATAAACAGGAAAACCGCCGAACCGATGAAGTAGCCGACATAGGGGATCAAAACAGTGTACAGCATCATGGCCAGGATGCAAAGCGCGGCCGGCCCCTTCCAGAAAGAAGTCGCCTCCCTCGTTTTTTTAAAGGATGTCGCCAGATGGTAGAGGCCGCAGACAATCAAGATGAAGCTCAGGATAAGAAGATACCACCCCGGTCCGTAGGCTTCCTCGGCGGCCGCGGAAAGTCGATTCAGCCGGAAGCCTTCCACGATGCCCACGATTCCGATCACCGCCAATATGAGGCCTTCATTCAAGAGAATGGCTGTCAAGATGCAT
>JAQTRB010000224.1 GCA_028712015.1 Syntrophales bacterium | reverse complement strand
ACGGGGGGAACAAAATTCGGAAAAGACCTGGATCAGGCCGTCGCTGAAGTTGATATGGTTTCCCGAACCGGCGATGCCGATCTTGAAGCCGAAGGAGATCTTGTCGGTAAAACGGATGTCCAGCGGCCGTGAAACTTTTTCATGGAATTTCTGCAGGAACCAGGTTTCGAGTTCCGATTGTTTCGCCTGGGGGAGGAGAACCTCGATGTGATGTTCTTGACCACCTTGGCGGCTGAAGCCGGCGAGCAGATCCTCGACCATCTTTGCCAGGAATTCGCGGTCTCCAAGGAGCGGCTTGAGGTTTTCCTCGATCACGGGATCGACGACGGCCTTCTCCAGACGTTCCTCGACCATGATAAGGAAATTTCGTGCCGCCGTATCCAGATCGACGTTCATCTGTTTTCGGAGGTTTTCAACTTCCCGCGTTGCGGTCTCCCGAACGCGTTTGGCTTCCGCTTCGGCGGCGGCAACGATTTTACCGGCATCGTCCCGGGCCGCTTTCAGGAGATTTTCCGCCTCGGCCTTTGCGGGCGCAAGAACATTTTCCGTCAGTTCGCTCGTAATGTCTCCCAATGTTTTCGCCATATTGAACCCCTTCCGCTTTTCCCCTGCCGATCGGGCGGGAAAATGGTCGATGATGGTATTTATAAAGATCAGAAAGTTGTTTGGCTCTTTTATTCCGCTGTGCTCTATAATAGAACTCAACCTCCATTGCAAGGTTTTTTTGACCGGATCGCCGTGGGAAGAAGTGGGTTGAAATATTTTTTCGATCGCCTTATGATCCGTCCGAACCGTCATCGGCGACGGGGCGGAACACTGAAACGGGAGGAGACATCCATGACCACACCGATCCGGATCATCGCCGGCAAGATCACCGTCCAAGCGGAGTTGGGCGACACGATGCTGGCCAAGAAGATCGCCGGGCATCTGCCCATCGAAACGACGCCGAACGGGTGGGGAGATGAATTCTATTTCGGCATCCCCGTCCGTTCCGGACTCGACGAAACGGCCACGACCAAGGTCAAGATCGGCGATATCGGCTTCTGGCCGCCGGGAAACGCGATGGCCATCTTCTTCGGCCCCACCCCGATGAGTTCGGGCGCCGATCCCGTCCCGGCGAGCGATGTCTGCCTGATCGGCCGGATCACCGACGACGCGACCCTCCTGCGCAAGGCCAAAGGCGCCCGAAACATCCGGATCGAAAAAGCGTAATGGCCCACCACACCGTCAAATCGGGATACGCGGCCTTGACCGAACGGTTGAACCGTTTTCCGCAGGGGGCGCCGCCGTCGGAGCTGCTCCGCCGGATCCTGTCGATCCTGTTCGACGAGCGGGAGGCCCGTCTCGTCTCCCTTTTGCCGATCAAGCCCTTCACAGTCCGAAAGGCGGCCGACATCTGGAAAATTCCGCTCCCCGAGGCCCAAAAAACGCTGGACGGGCTGGCCGGCCGCGCTCTCCTTCTGGACATGGAAGACGACGAGGGAAAGCAAACCTACCTATTGCCGCCCCCGATGGCCGGCTTTTTCGAATTTTCCCTGATGCGGATCCGGGGCGACATCGATCAGAAGCTCCTGAGCGAGCTCTTCTACCAGTACCTGAACGTGGAGGAGGATTTCATCCGGAACCTCTTCACGGAAGGGGAGACGCAGTTGGGACGCGTTTTCGTACACGAACCATCGCTGACCGCCGATAACGCTCTTCACGTGCTGGATTACGAGCGGGCCAGCGAGGTGATCCGAAGCGCCTCCCACCGGGCGGTAGGGATCTGCTACTGCCGACACAAGATGGAGCATCTCGGCCGGGACTGCGCCGCGCCGAAGGAGATCTGCATGACCTTCGGCAACACGGCCCGCTCGCTGATCCGCCACGGCTTCGCCCGCGGGATGGAAATCGCCGAGGGGCTGGATCTGCTGGGGCAGGCCCACGAAAGCAACCTTGTCCAGTTCGGGGAAAACGTCCGCAGCCAGGTCAATTTCATCTGCAACTGCTGCGGCTGCTGCTGCGAGGCGCTGATCGCCGCCCGCCGCTTCGGCTTCCTCCACCCGGTGCATACGACCAATTTCCTGCCCGAGATCCGCGAGTCGGACTGCACCGGTTGCGGGAAATGCGTCCGCATCTGTCCGGTCGAGGCGATGGGGCTCGTTTCGGCCAACGATCCCCGGCGGCCGAACCGGCAAAAGGCCAAGCTGGACAAAGAACTCTGCCTGGGCTGCGGCCTCTGCGTCCGGTCCTGCACGACGAACGCCGTCACATTGAAGCCCAGACCGGAGCGGGTGATCACGCCGCTCAATTCCACCCACCGGGCGGTGGTCATGGCGGTCGAACGGGGAAAGCTCCAGCACCTGATCTTCGACAACCGCGCCCTCTTCAGCCACCGGGCGATGGCGGCGATTCTCGGCGTCATCCTGAAACTTCCGCCGGTCAAGCAGGCGATGGCCGGCCGTCAGATGAAATCACGGTATCTGGAGGCGCTGATCACCCGCTTCCGGGTGTGAAAGAGGGACAACCGGGGAAGACATGGCTTACCGAAACTCCGCCCGGAACAAATCGATGAGCTTCGATTTTTCTTCAAAGCCGATGCCCGGCACGGCCGGGAGTTTGATGTAGCCGTCCACGATCGGCGTACTGTCGGCGAATCCCCCGAACGGGGCGAAGACCCGGGGATAGGATTCATTGCCCCCCAGTCCCAGACCGGCCGCGAGATTGAGGGCGAACTGATGGCCGCCGTGGGGAATGCAGCGGCGCGGAGACCATCCCTGCGCCTTCAACGCCTCCTGCATCCTGAGGTATTCGACCAGTCCGTAGGAGAGGACGGGATCCATCTGCAGAACGTCCCGGTCGGGGCGCAGGCCGCCGTGGCGCAGCAGGTTCCGCAGATCCTGGAAGGAAAAGAGGTTCTCGCCCGTCGCCAGCGGTCCCTCGTAGCCCTTGGCCAGTTCCGCATGGGAGGCATAGTCGAGGGGGTCGAGCGGCTCCTCGTACCAGCGGAGGCCGATGGATTCCATGGCCTCGCCGTAGGCCACGGCCGTCGGCAGGTCGAACCGGCCGTTCGCATCCACCGCCAGCCTCTCCCCTTTGCCGACCAGATCGACCACACTGGCGATGCGACGCAGATCCTCCTGAAGATCGGCTCCACCGATCTTCATCTTCACGACGGCGTATCCCATGTCGAGATAGCCCTGCATCTCCGCCTTGAGCGCGTCGAGATCTTTCCCGGGATAGTAATAGCCGCCCGCCGCATAGACAAACACCTTTTCATCCGCCTGCCCGTTGCGATACCGGTCCGCGAGCAGTCGGTAGAGGGGTTTGCCCTCGATCTTGGCCACCGCGTCCCAGACGGCCATGTCGACGACCCCGACGGCCACCGACCGTTCGCCGTGCCCCCCCGGCTTTTCGTTCGCCATCATCACATCCCAGATGCGAAAGGGGTCCAGGTTGTCGCCCTCCGGACAGATCAGCCCTTGGGGATCGGCCGCCATGATCCTGGGGATGAACCGTTCGCGGAGCAGGGCGCCCTGGGCGTAGCGGCCGTTCGAATTGAACCCGTAGCCGACAACCGGACGTCCATCCCGGATGACGTCCGTGGTCAGGGCCAGCACGGAGACGGTCATCTTGCTGAAGTCGATGTAGGCGTTGCGGATCTCCGAGGCAATGGATACGGTCTTTTCCCGAATGTCTACGA
>JAQTRB010000223.1 GCA_028712015.1 Syntrophales bacterium | reverse complement strand
ATCCTGGTTGCAGTGGTTTTGGCGGTTGTTCTGGCGCTGGGCGGTTTTTACCTCCTGAAGGGCAAGGGAAACGGGGTCCAGTTCAAGACGGTGAAGGTGTCCCGGGGGGAGATTCGGGCGACGGTCACCGCGACGGGAACGGTGAGCGCGGTGACGACCGTGCTGGTGGGAACCCAGGTTTCGGGGACCATCAAGCAGATCTTCGTGGATTTCAATTCCCCGGTCAAAAAGGGACAACTGCTGGCGCAGATCGATCCGGCGCTTCCCGAGGCGAAGGTGGCGCAGACCCGCGCCAATTTGCAGGCCGCCGAGGCCAATGTGGAAAAGGCGGCGGCTGCGCTGCAGGACGCCGAGAGGACGCTCGAGAGAAACCGGACCCTCTTTGCCCGAAATTTCATCGCCCGGAGCGATCTGGATACGGCGGAGACCAACCGGGTCTCGGCGCTGGCCCAGCTCAATGTGACGAAGGCGCAGGTGGAACAGCAGAAGGCGGCGCTGAAGCAGGAAGAAACCAACCTGAACTACACCCGCATCCTCTCGCCGGTGGACGGGATCGTCATTTCCCGGAATGTGGATATCGGACAGACGGTGGCCGCGAGCTTCCAGACGCCGACCCTCTTCAGCATCGCCCAGGATCTCACCCGCATGCAGATCGATACCAACGTGGACGAGGCGGACATCGGAAAAGTCAAGGTGGGACAGTCGGTCCAATTCAATGTGGACGCCTACCCGGACCACACATTTTCCGGGAAGGTGTCGGAGATCCGGAATGCCCCCACAACGATCCAGAATGTCGTCACCTATAACGTCATCGTCAAAGTGGCCAATCCGGAGCTGAAGCTGAAACCCGGCATGACGGCCAATGTCTCCATCGTCACGGCCGTGGAGAGAAACGTTCTCACCATTCCCAATGCCGCCCTGCGTTTCAAATGGCAGCCGTCCGGCAGTGCCGCGGCCGCCGTTGCCGCGCCGCAACAGGCGGGCGGCGGGCGCCCCGGCGAAGCAGCCACCGGTGACGGTTTCCGGCAGGGGGAGCCTAAAAGGAGACCGGCGGCGACCGCGGAGGGGACCGCCGGCGCAAGACAGCCGCCGGGAGAACGCAGAGGCAATGGGGCGGCCGGTGCGGGAAAATCGACAGATTCCGGCCGCCCGGAGGGGAACCGCGCAGGCAGCCTGACGGCAAGGCAGGGGGTTTGGGTGCTCGACGGCCAGACGCCGCGCCGGGTGGCCATCGCCGCGGGGATTAGCGACGGGAGCAGCACCGCCGTCCTCGCCGGGGAGCTCCAGGAGGGGGATGCGGTGATCATCGAGGCGACGGGGCAGAAGAAGGACGCTTCGCAAAACCGCGGGCCGAGATTCTTCTGATGAGAGCATCATGGCACTGATCGAGACGCGGAACTTGACGAAGGTCTACGAATTGGGGGAGGGCACCGTCCGCGCCCTCGATGGCGTATCCCTGTCGGTGGACCACGGGGAGTTCGTAGCCATCATGGGCCCTTCGGGTTCGGGAAAATCCACGTTCATGAACCTGATCGGCTGCCTCGATGTGCCGACCGGCGGGCAATACCTGCTGGACGGAATGGATGTGAGCGACCGGGACCGGGACGAACTGGCCGAAATCCGCAACAAGAAGATCGGGTTCGTTTTCCAGGGGTTTAATCTGCTTCCGCGCACCACCGCGCTGGAGAACGTGGAATTGCCGATGCTCTACGACGGGTGCGCTCCCGGGGAGCGCCGGCAGCGGGCGAGGGAGGCCCTGCGGACGATGGGCCTGGAGGGGCGGGAGCTTCACCACCCGAAACAGCTCTCCGGCGGTCAGCAGCAGCGGGTGGCGATCGCCCGCGCCCTGGTCAACCGGGCGCCGTTGATCCTGGCCGACGAGCCCACCGGCAATCTCGACACCCGCTCCAGCGTCGAGATTATGGAGCTGATCGTCCGGCTCAACCAGGAATCCGGGATCACGGTGATCCTCGTGACCCACGAAGCGGACATTGCCGACTTCAGCCGGCGGATCATCCGGTTTCGGGACGGGTGCGTCGTCAGCGACGAACCGTTGAAGAAGGGATAACCCATGATCAGCATCCCGTCAACCTTCAGGATATCGCTTCGCGCGCTCCGGGTCAACAAGATGCGCTCGGCGCTGACGATGCTCGGAATCATCATCGGCGTGGGCGCCGTCATCACGATGCTGGCCGTCGGGACCGGCGCCAGGGAGCGGATCTCCGCGCAGATGGCCAGCATCGGCAGCAACCTGCTGATCGTGTTGCCGGGGAGCAGCACCTCCGGCGGCATCCGGATGGGGAGCGGCACGCAATCCACGCTGACGCTGGACGATGCCGAAGCCATCCTCCGGGAGTGTCCGGCGGTTTCCGATGTGGCCCCCATGTTCAACGGCGTGGCCCAGGTGGTTTTCGGCAATCAGAACTGGTCGACGGGGGTGATCGGAACCACCCCCGGCATCCTGCCCGTCCGGGACTGGCCGCTCGCCTCCGGCAGGGCCTTCACGGATCAGGATGTGCGGAACGCGACCAAGGTTTGTCTGCTCGGGCAGACCGTCGTGGACAACCTCTTCGGAAACGCGGATCCGGTGGGGCAGATCATCCGGATCAAGAAGATCCCGTTCACGGTCGCCGGCGTCCTGGCGGCAAAGGGCCAGTCGGACCGCGGTCAGGACCAGGACGATACGATCTTCGTCCCGATCACGACCGCCCAGAAAAAGATCTTCGGGACGCCTTTCGTGGGGATGGTCCGGTCCATGACCGTCAAGGCGAGAAGCGCCGATCTTCTGGCGGCGGCGGAAGAGCAGATCGACGATCTGCTCACGCAGCGTCACCGGATCGGACCGCGTCAGGAGAAGGATTTCACGGTGCGGAACCTGACCCAGATGATGGAAGCGCGGGAGCAGGCCACCCAGGTCATGGGCATGCTCCTGGCGGCGATCGCATCCGTTTCGCTGCTGGTGGGGGGGATCGGCATCATGAACATCATGCTGGTCTCGGTGACGGAACGGACCCGGGAGATCGGCATCCGGATGTCCGTCGGGGCGAAGACCTGGGACATCCGCCTGCAGTTCATCATCGAGGCGCTGACGCTTTCCCTCATCGGAGGCGTGGTCGGGATCATTCTCGGCATCTCGGGATCGAAGATCCTTACGGTGCTGGCCGGGTGGGCGACGGTCGTTTCCCCGCTGTCCGTTCTGCTGGCGTTCGGCTTTTCGGGATTCGTCGGGCTTTTCTTCGGTTTCTATCCCGCCTATAAGGCATCCCTGCTCAGCCCCATCGACGCTTTGCACTATGAGTAGCCATCCCGGTCCAAAATCACCCTTCGCGCCATAGACTTTCTTGGCGGAATATCATTTCCCAGCGCCTCTGTGCGATTTTCGGAATAAAGCGGCGAGGTTTATTTGTAGAACGAACAGCCATTTGGTTTGTCCGTAACCTTGATGTCCAATTGTGCGGGCCTGTCGAACACGAAATACGCGGCAGGAGAGGCATAAGACCCGAATTTAAAACCACCCGAACCCCAGTGTTGTTGAAAACCAATGCTGGGTTTGCAACAAATCGGGTCAGAACATCCTAGAATGTTGATGTCTATGGATCCTATTGAGGCACCTGCCGCGCGCGTGAATTCATATTCTATAGAGGAATGCGGGGGCAGCGTGCATGGACCATTTTTTACGTTTCCCTTCGGACAATTTA
>JAQTRB010000222.1 GCA_028712015.1 Syntrophales bacterium | reverse complement strand
CTTGATTTTGATTGTCGTCATCTCCCTCTCCTTTTTGTTTCTTTCTACCACATCCTCATCCGTCCGGGCAACGGGAATGATCGTTTTCAATCCACTGCACACGCCAAAAGTTCTTTTCTTACGATGGTATCCGCGGGTGTGATCGCCATTAATTGCTTGACAGGAGAGATTCGACCGGATATTTTGCAATGGCTTTGGTCGGCCCCGAATATCCGAACGAGACGGAAAGATCGGCTATTTTTAATCAGGGAGATAAGGCGCCGGCCGAATAGGACCTTTCATTTCCCGGTTTTGTGAACTGGACACCCATGATCCGATCACTGTTGAAGAGCAAACCCCGCCGCCGGTCCCTGATCGCCTTCCTGCTTGCGCTGGCAGTCCTGCTGCCGGCCTGGTGGTATGGCGGGCTTTGGCACCAGGATAGACTTGTCGCCGAAAAACGGATGCAGACAGCGGAATTTCTGAAGTTCCAGGGCCGTTCCGTCGGCGCGGAAATCGAAGGCCGCCTGGCCATCCTGAAGGCACTCAAGGCATTCATCAGCGAACGCATTCGCAACGAACAAGAGATCGTTCCGGCGGAATTCACCGCCTTTGCGGCCGGCATCGGCCATGCTGCGAGCGGCGTCCGCACCATTTTCGTAGCTCCCGACGGAATCATCCAATGGATCTACCCGGAAGGGAGCCCCGATGCCCTTCCGGGACGGGATCTTCTTCGCGACGCCCGACCGCAGATCCGCGCGGACGTGCAGCGCGCCGTTCGCTCACGCAGGATTGTGCTCGGCGATCCTTACATGCTCCGCCCCAAGGGATTGGCCCTCGTTGCGCGAGAGGCCCTTTACACGGGTGACCGTTTCTGGGGGCTGATTTCCATCGTTCTGGATGTTTCTTCCCTGCTGTCGAACGCGGGCGTGAACTCCCCCCCTCAAGGTCTGCAGATCGCGCTGCTGGACCGTTCCGGCCGCCTGTTGTTCGGGGAACAAACCGTTCCGACGAAAAATCCGGTTGTCCAGCAGGTCAACACCCTGGACGGCTCCTGGAAGCTGGCTGCCCTTCCCATCGAAGGATGGACCGCGGCCGTGAAGAAACCCCTCCTCCAGTTCCGCGGAATTACCCTGGCGATCGCGCTCCTGACGGCCATCCTGATCGGACTAACGGCCGGTTACCGGGCACACCTGACCCAAGCCGTCCGTCGGCGGACCGGCGTGCTGCAGCGATCGCTCACCGATCGTCGGGATACGGAAGAGCAATTGAACCGGACGCTGGAAACCCTTCGACAAGCAATGGGGGCGGCCCTGAATACACTGGCCCTGACGGTTGAAACAAAAGATCTCTACAAGGTGGGTCATCACAGAAGGGTCGCCGATCTGGCAAGGACGATCGCAACGGAGATGGGGCTTTCCACACAGGACATCGACGGGATCCGGATGGCGTCAGCCCTGCACGACATTGGAAAGATTTCCGTGCCCTCGGAAATCTTGAGCAAAGCCTATACACTCTCCGAAGCGGAACGCCACCTGATCAAGATGCACCCCCAGTCGGGGTATGATATTCTCAAACAGGTTGAGTTTCCATGGCCCGTGGCGAAGATCGTCTGGCAGCACCATGAACGTCTGGACGGGTCCGGATATCCGCTGGGATTGAAAGGGGAGGAGATTCTGCCGGAGGCGCGAATCCTTGCCGTGGCGGACGTGGTGGAGGCCATGGCCTCCAATCGTTCCTACCGACCGGCGCCGGGGCTGAACAAGGCGCTGGAGGAAATCGAGGCGCGTCGGGGTATCCTGTATGACCCCGCCGTCGTCGACGCATGCCTGTGCATTTTTAAAGATAAGGATTTTCGGCTGGTTTTGTAAAAATGCCGGCCATGCCGATCGGGAAAAGTGCTGGTCCTTTCCCCGCGCACCCGCAATAACCTGTCGGTGGCATGCAAGATCGTAAACGACGCCAGGAGGAAGGGTATGTTGATCCGCTGCTGGGGAGCAAGAGGATCCATTCCGGTTTCAGGCAGGGAGTATCTGCGCTACGGAGGGGACACGTCTTGCATCGAAATCCGCACCGCGGATGACCGCATCGTCATCATTGATGCCGGCTCAGGCATTCGGAGGCTGGGAAACCGTCTCCTTGACGAGAAACGTTTGAATTATACGATGTTCTTCACCCATAGCCACTGGGATCACATCATGGGCTTTCCCTTCTTCAGGCCCATTTACCGGTCCGGCACGCGGATATCGCTTTTCGGCTGCCCCTTTGCCCAAAACTCCGTCCGGGAAATGATCTCCCGTATCATGACTCCTCCCAATTTTCCGGTCAGCTTCGACGAGATCAAGGCGAAAATCCAATACCGGGATGTCTGTCGGGAGACGTTTCGTTTCGGCGGGCTGACCGTGACCTCGATTCCGATCAGCCATCCCGACCAAGGAATGGGATACCGTTTTGAGGAGAACGGACGATCCTTCGTCTTTTTGACCGACAATGAGCTATCCTATCGGCATCCGGGCGGCATGACGTATGAAGACTACCGCGTCTTCGCGGAGGGAGCGGATCTCCTCCTCCACGACGCCGAATACCGTCCCCGGGATTACCGCCTGACCCGAACATGGGGTCATTCCGTCTATAAGGACGCCCTGCGGCTCGGACTCGACGCCGGCGTCGGCCGACTCGGCCTCTATCACCACAATCAGGAACGGACGGACACGGCGGTGGATGAGATCGTTGCGGACTGCCGGAGAATCATCGCCGACCGTCCCCTGGAGTGCTTCGCGGTCCATCAGGATTTGGAGATCGTCGTCTGAAACCGGATGTAAATCCGGTGCGACGCACAGCAGAAACATGACCGAAAACCGTCAACGCATTCGGAACGTCTTTTCGGCATCAACAATTCAACCGTAAAGGAAAGGAGCAACACGTATGATGATCCACGGAAAAATGCATCGTAATAATCCCGGAAACCAAACCTATATCCGCAAAGGCGCGGTCGCGGCCTGCATCCTGATGACCGTCCTGCTGATGGCCGGGTTCCCCGCGCTCGCCGGGGCCCACTCTCCGAAGGAAGTCGCGCTCTCTTACGACCAAGCCAAAAAAACGCTGGAGGTCCGGATCACGCACGGCGTTGACGATCCGATGAAACACTTCATCGATCAGGTCGAAATTCGCAAGGATGGCAAAACGATCTCCAAGGTCGAATACAAGAGCCAACCTGGAGAAGCGACCTTCCTCTATTCCTACCCGGTGGATGTCGCGCCCGGCGATGTCCTCGAGGTGAAGGCATCGTGCAGCAGGTTCGGTTCCAAGACCGAAAAACTGACCGTGGCAAAATAGATCCGCGCGATCGTCGATCCCTCCCCGCGGGACCTTTGCGCAACTCGAAAATCGTATCCGGAAGCGTGCATTGGAGATTTCTCGGGGCACAATGCCCTCGCAGCGGAGCGACGGCAAGGGATCCGGAAAAACAAAGGGTGAGCAATGTTCATCCCGGCAACCCCTGATGAAATCCGGAAGGTCGGCTGGACAGGGCTCGACGTGATCCTGGTTGTCGGGGACAGCTACCTCGACAGCCCCTTCGTCGGCGTCTCCGTCATCGGACAACGTCTGCTCGCCGCCGGATACCGCGTGGGAATCATCCCCCAGCCGGACATCGATTCCGAAAAGGATATCTCCCGTCTCGGCGAGCCGGAACTCTTCTGGGGCATTACCGGCGGCTGCA
>JAQTRB010000221.1 GCA_028712015.1 Syntrophales bacterium | reverse complement strand
GGAAGAACACCGCGATCCTTTTGAAATCCTGATCTCCACGCTGCTCAGCCTCCGGACCAAAGACGAAGTGACGGCGGCGGCCACCGAGCGCCTCTTCGCGCTGGCCTCCACGCCGGCCGGAATGCTCCGGCTTTCCGAAGAGCAGATCCAAAAGGCGATCTATCCCGTCGGTTTCTACCGGAACAAGGCCGAAACCATCCGCCGTGTCTGCCGGGAACTCATCGACCGCTTCCAGTCGCGCGTTCCGGAAAGCATCGAGGAATTGCTGACCTTCAAGGGTGTCGGACGAAAGACGGCAAACTTGGTCGTCTCCCTGGGGTTCAACGGGGCCGGCATCTGCGTGGATACCCATGTGCACCGGATCTCCAACCGTTGGGGCTACGTCCACACGAAAAATCCCGAAGAGACCGAATTCGCCCTCCGGGCCAAACTCCCCCCCAAACATTGGCACAGTTTCAACACGCTCCTTGTCGCCTTCGGCAGGAACATCTGCCGCCCGATATCCCCCCTCTGCAGCCGATGTCCGGTAACGGCCCATTGCGACCGCATCGGCGTAACGAAGAGTCGTTGAAGAATGGATATTCATTCCACAACGATCGGCACCCACGGAAAAATGGTCCTTTGCGTGTCAAGCTTTGCGTTGACACATCCCCATATGGTGATACAATCGCCTCAAAACGAACATCATCGCCTGCCTTGACCGGGGTGAAAGGAGAAGGAGGAACGACAAATGGCAATCAGAGTAGGGATCAACGGTTTCGGAAGAATCGGGAGAAACATCATCAGGGCCGCGCAGGGAGACTCGTCCGTCGAATGGATCGCGGTCAACGATCTGGCGGATGCGAAAACGCTCGCCCATCTTTTCAAATATGATTCCGTGCACGGAATTTACAAAGGCAATGTCCAGGACAAAGATCACGCCATCCTCATCGACGGCCAGGAGGTCAAGGTATTCGCCGAGAAGGATCCGGCCCGGCTGATGTGGAAGGAGATGGGGATCGATATCGTGATCGAATCGACGGGTCTTTTCACATCCCGGGAAAAGGCACAGGTGCACATCACCGCCGGCGGCGCAAAAAAGGTGCTGATTTCCGCGCCCGCCAAGGAGGAGGACATCACCATCGTGATGGGGGTCAACGACTATCTGTATGATCCGCAAAAACACAACATCATCTCCAACGCCTCCTGCACCACCAACTGTCTGGCGCCGTTCACCAAGATCCTGCACGAGCACTTCCAGATCAAACGCGGTCTGATGACCACCATCCATTCCTATACGAACGACCAGCGGATCCTGGATCTTGCGCATCAGGACCTTCGCAGGGCCAGGGCCGCCGCGATGTCGATGATCCCGACGACGACCGGGGCCGCCAAAGCCGTCGGGCTGGTGCTTCCGGAACTCAAGGGAAAGCTCAACGGATTCTCGATGCGGGTTCCGACACCGGATGTCTCCGTTGTGGACCTTGTCGCGGAGATCGGCAGAAATGCGACCGTGGAAGAGATCAATACGGCGCTGAAGGAGGCCGCTGAGGGAAAAATGAAGGGCATCCTCGGATATTCCGATGAACCGCTGGTTTCGATCGATTATCTGGGCAACCCGCACTCCTCGATCGTGGACGGAAAATCGACCATGGTTCTGGACGGCAACCTGATCAAGGTCCTTTCCTGGTACGACAACGAGTGGGGATTCTCCTGCCGGATGATCGATCTTCTGAAGCTTGTGGCGAAAAGCCTCTGATTCTTATCCTTGGATCGATTCGGGAGGACGGGACGATGAAAAAATGCATTTCGGATCTGCGGGACAATGAGCTCCGGGGAAAAAGGGTTCTGGTTCGGGTCGATTTCAACGTCCCGATGGACAAACAGGGGAACATCACGGACGATATGCGAATCCGGGCGGCCCTGCCCACCGTCCGCCACCTGATCGACCGGGGCGCGAAGGCGCTGCTCATCTCCCATCTGGGAAGACCCAAGGGGGTCACGGAAGGTCTGCGGATGGACCCGATCGCGAAACGGCTCGCGGAACTGCTGGGATGTCCCGTGATCAAGCTCGATGACTGCGTCGGGGAAGAGGTCGAGGCTGCGATCGCGAAAATGACGAACGGAGAGGTTGCGATGCTGGAAAACGTCCGCTTCCATCCGGAAGAGGAGGCAAACGACGTCGCCTTCGCGAAACGGCTCGCGGCCCTCGCCGATGTTTATGTCAACGACGCCTTTGGAACGGCGCACCGGGCCCATGCCTCCACCGAGGGCGTCGCCCGCATTTTGCCGGGCGTCTGCGGCTTTCTGATCCAAAAAGAGCTCGAAATCATGGGAAAATCTCTCGACGATCCCCGAAGACCTTTCGTTGCGATCATCGGCGGGGCGAAGGTTTCGTCGAAGATCATGGTCATCCGGAATCTCGCGCGGAAGGTGGATACGCTCATCATCGGCGGCGGAATGGTCTATACGTTCCTGAAGGCGCAGGGCATCGAGGTCGGGAAGTCGCTGGTGGAGGAGAAGTTCCTCGCGGAGGCCGAAGGGATATGGACGGAATTGAAGGCGATGACTCGCCTGCAGCTCATCATCCCCCTCGATGTCGTGATCGCGGCCGAAGCGGCCGCGGGCGCCCCCACGAAGGTTGTTCCGATCGATCGGATCCCGCCGGACCGGATGGGCCTCGACATCGGCCCCGAGACCGTCGAACGATTCAAAGCGGCGATCCGCACCGCGGGCACGATCATCTGGAACGGACCACTGGGTGTCTTTGAAATCGAAGAGTTTGCGAAAGGAACGAATGAAATCGCCGCGGCGCTCGCCTCTTCAAAGGCCGTGACGATCATCGGCGGCGGAGACAGCGCGTCCGCCGTGGAAAAGGCGGGGGTTGCGGATCGGATTACCCACATCTCCACCGGCGGCGGCGCATCGCTCGAATACCTAGAAGGGAAGGAGTTGCCCGGAATCGCGATCTTGAAGGAACGCTAAACCCGCGTCTTCCCAATTCGCGACGGGATGCGTTCGCGGTTGCATCTCAAAACACGAAGGAGACATGCGTATGAGCAGGATCGAGGTCATTGAAAACAGGCGTCCGGTACTCGGCATCAACAGCCTCGGGAGAATCGGCAAGCTGACGCTGTGGCACCATATCGGAAAAAAATATTTCCAGGAAATCGTCATCAATGTGGGGCGGAACGTCGGGACCGGGCTTTCCGCCGTTGCGCAATTGATCGAGAAGGATGCGACCTACGGAACGATCCAGCGCTTCCTCTACGGCTTCAAAGCGGAAAGAATCGTCCGGATTGTCGATGAACAGAAAGGAACACTCCTCGTCGACGGTATCCCCGTCACCGTCCTGCGGGAGGCGCGAAACCCGGCCGAGATCGGTTGGCGAAGCCACGGCGTCGACGTGGTCGTGGAGTGCACCGGGAAATTTCATGACCCCTCGCTGGCGGCGGACGATAAAAAAGGCTCCCTGAAGGGCCATCTCGCCGGCGGAGCCAAAGCGGTCATCAACTCCTCGGCGTTCAAGATCAAGAATAAAGCCCTGTCGGTGCCCGACGACGCCGTCACCCTGATTTACGGGATCAATCACACCGCCTTCGATCGCCGGAAACACCGCGTCGTCTCGGCGGCGTCCTGCACGACCACGGGTCTGGCGCATATGCTCAAACCGCTCCTCGATCACGAAGCGACCTGCAGAATTCTGACCGCATCGATGTCGACG
>JAQTRB010000220.1 GCA_028712015.1 Syntrophales bacterium | reverse complement strand
CGCAAGGCGGCCATCAAATACAAGATTCCGTACATCACGACGCTCGCGGCGGCGGTCGCGGCGGTGAAGGGCATTACGGCCTTCCGGCAGGGACACGGCCGGGCCAAGTCCCTTCAGAGTTACCATCAGG
This sequence comes from Syntrophales bacterium, assembly GCA_028712015.1. Classification (GTDB taxonomy): domain Bacteria; phylum Desulfobacterota; class Syntrophia; order Syntrophales; family UBA5619; genus UBA5619. The sequence goes on along the minus strand of JAQTRB010000220.1, from coordinate 3,599 downwards.
AGATCCGATAGGGATTGAAGAAGGAGGCAGGTATGACGAAAACAAGTATCCGATATCTGGCGTCGCTTATCTTTACGGCCGGTATTTTGTTCGCCGGATCGTCCGTCCTTGCGGCCCCGCCGGATAATTTCACGGCGACCCTGGTTTCTGCGGGAATGGAAATGCCCATGGCGCAGATGGGGGCGAAGAGCCGCGTGGAAAATCCGGCCATGAAGGGTCTGGTGACCATCAATCTTGCGGATGCCAAGAAGACCATCATGCTCAATACGCTCAACAAGACCTACTTCGAACAGCCGATCCAGGACCGCGGGAATGCCCCGGATCCCTACAATCCGGATGTGGTCTTCGAAAAGAAGAAGGTGGGGACCGATACCATCGACGGTCACCCGTGCATCAAATACGATGCGACCTTTTACCGGAAGAGCCAACCCGGAGAGAAATTCAGGGCCACCATCTGGGAGGCCGAGGATCTCAAGGGCTTCACGATTCAAACGGAAATGAGCGTCCCCGCGAACCCGCAATACCCGGGGTCCGGAGGCAAGATGGTCATGAAGTTCAGGGATGTCCGGTTGGGCGCGGCCAAGGCCTCCATGTTCGAGGTTCCCGGGGATTACAGGAAGGTCAACAGCATGCCGGAAGTCATGGGCCTGGGCGGCATGGGAAACATCGAGGAGATGATGAAGAATCTCCCCAAGGGACAGCGGCCGCCCAAACCGTAGCGGGTTCCGGCTTCCGCGTCCGGCGCCGTTACCAGAACCCTCTTTCCATGCAGTTCCCGATGAATTCAAGGGATCGTCGCGGCGCGGAGGTCAGCCACTGGTGTAGTTTTTTCCCGACGTCGGGATAGAGGGGCGTTTTCGGCAATTTCTCCACCGGCACCCAGGCGATGTCGAGCGAACGGGTCTTGTCCGACCGGATTTTGGGGATCCCGCGGATTTCGAGCGCCTCGAAGACGATGTGCAGCGTCTGCGGGTGCCGCTTGGTGGCCGGCGCCTCGCCGATCAGGATGATGTCGCCGATGTCCAGCTTCACGCCGAGTTCTTCCCGCCATTCGCTGACGATCGCCTCCCGCAGGGGCGTATCCTGATCCACGCCGCCGCCCGGCAGCGAAAAAACCTCCTTCCCGCCGTAGATATACTTCATGCAGAGGATCTCCCCCGCCCGTTCGAAGACGCCTGATACCCTGATGCGCATAGAGTCTCCTTTCCAATCTCCGGAAGCGGGATCAACTGCCCGAGGAAATCGTCCACCGCCGGCCCCGCCTGGATCCCGTGCCGTTCCTCTTCCGTTTTAAAAACGGCCCCCTTTGCGAACGGATGGACGCCATGTCACCCCTTCGGTCGGAGCCGCTCCGGAAGCGCCGCCGCGGGCGCCCAATCCCTGGGGATCAACTGCCCCGGTTCTTCGCCGAGTTTCTGGATGAGTTTTTTCAGCCCCGGCCGGGCAAACTCCGGATGGCCGTCGCGCGCCGTCCGCCCGTTGCAGATCGCCTCGGAGCGGAGGCGCCGACCGACGGTCCTCTCCATCTGTCGCCCCAGCCAGAGGACGCGGTCCACATCGTATCCGTGTTCGATCCCCATCTCGTCGATCATGACGAGCAGATCCTCCATCGTCACCAGCCCCACATACCGGGGATCCCGATAGTAATACTCTCCCGTCCCGCGCACGGGGCAGTCGTCGAGGAAGTTGGCCGGCTGGCCGCCCAGACCGCCCAGCGTCGCCTCGAAGCGGCAGATGCCCGCCTGCAGCGCGGCCAAAACGGACGCGGGGGCGATCCGCTTCGTCTCGTGGAAATGGGCCAGATGAACCTCCGGATGCGGAATGGCGTCCAGAATCATGGAATAGTATCGGTACACCTGCGCCGGCGAGGCGGATCCGTCGTGATCCGCATGCTCGATGTCGTATGCGCCGATCTCCAGGAAGCGCTTCGTGAACTCCACGGCGTCCTCCAGCCTGGTTGCACCGGTGATCGGGCTCCCCCAGATGGTGCTCACCGTGCCGTTCATCTTGATCCCGACGTCGGAGGCCTTTCGGATGCACCTTTCCGCCTCCTTCCAATACTGGGACAGCGTCGTCCCGGAATTCGCGTAGTGATGTTCGGGATCGGTGGAAACCATCATCAGGATCCGGTCCGGGCCGATGCCCCGCTTGTGGAGCTCGATGGCCGTGTCGACCGCTGGTTCCCGAATCGTCACGGCGGTGAAAGTGATGGTGGCCGGATCGATGCCCCGGCGTTCGCAATTCTTCCGGAAACGATCGCCCCGAAAATACCCCAGGACCTGTTCGGCGTCGCGGAACTGGGGAATGCCGGCGGGATTTCCCAGGTTCGTCAGTTCGATCTCCCGACAACCCGCGAGGATCATCTCTTCGGCATAGAAAATCTTGGCGGCGGCGGAAATGGTCTTCTCCTCGTGCTGGAATCCGTCCCGAATGGTGATGTCGCCGATGGTCACCCTCTTCGGCATGCGTGGAAAAATTTTCCAGTAGTCGTACTCCGTCATGCTCATCCCTCCCGTTCGATGTGAACTTCGCGCTTCCGGACCGTTCCCGAATCTACATTTTCCCCTCTGATGAAATGGAACCCCAAAAATGGCGGGATGGCTCATTAACAACGGCTCCGATTCCGTTGTCAAGAAAAAATCTTCGTCGTCGCGACCCGGAGAAAGCGATTGGAAAATCGAAGACTCGGCGGCTTTTGGCTTCCGCTGATTCCCCTTGAACCGTCCCGACGATCATGCTACTGAAGGCGCCATGAAGCCCGACTTTTGGACGGCCTGGAGCCGTCTGGCCTCGTGGAGGCTGCCGCAACGGATCTTCTGTGTGATCCTGAGCGCCGTCGTCATTGCGGTCGCCGCCGCGATCATCCATCCGAAATCGACGGCCGATCCGGCGGCCTCGCCGGAGGACCGCGCAAAGGAAGACCTGAGCCGGTACGAATACCCCAGTCAAAAAGAGATCCGTTGGAGAGCGCATTTCATCAGACCGCAGGACAGCCTGGAGCGTCTCTTCGGCGGGGACTGGGTCCTGGTCGCCCGTTTCAACCGAATCGACCGCCGCCACGTCTATCCGGGAATGACGATCAAGGTTCCGGAAAACATCGAGGATATTCGAAATTACACACCGATGCCCGGGTTCTACGAACCGGCACGCAGGCACGCCAAGTACATTTACCTGAGCGTTCCCGAGCAGTGGCTCGGGGCGTACGAGTACGGCAAGCTGGCCTTTTCCATGCCGGCGGCGACCGGGATCGAGGGGCACCTCGCCCCGACCGGCCTGTTCAAGGCGATAGGCTATCACCGAAAGCACGTCTCGTCCCTCTACAAGACGGCCAAGGGAGACATCCAGTATCCGATGGATTACGCCATCCTTTTCTTCATCGACAAGGAAAACTACCTGTACTGGATCCACGCGCGGGACCTCCCCGGGCGGCCGGCCTCCCACGGTTGCATCGGCGTTTTCGACGAGGCCATGCAGAAGCGGGTCTACGGCGTGCCCGATAAACCGGTCCTCCAGGACGCAAAGAAACTGTATGCCTGGACAATCGGCGAGTTTCTGTTTTCCGTGGACGACGGGACTCAGCAGCCCCTCCAGGACGGACC
>JAQTRB010000016.1 GCA_028712015.1 Syntrophales bacterium | reverse complement strand
TAGATGCCTTTCCCGGACGAGAATTCCGCGGCCGCGTGAACATGATCCATCCCAGCCTCGATGAGAAGACGCGTTCCCTCCAGGTCGAGGCTCTGGTCGAGAACAATGACGGACGCCTCAAACCGGGTCTCTTTGCCCGGGTGACGCTCTACACCGGACCGGCGCGCGATACGGTTGTCGTGCCGATCAACGCGCTTCTTTACGACAATGCGTCGACCAAACTGTTCGTCGCGGAAGGCGACCGGGCAAAGGAGAGGAATGTCCGGATCGGCCGGAAATACGGTGAATTCATGGAGATCGTCGAGGGCGTACGGGGGAAGGAAATGGTCGTGACCGTCGGGCAGAACAATCTGATGGAAGGGGCGCTGGTCAATGTGGCTCGCTGATACCTCCGTCAAAAGACCGGTTTTTGCGACGATGGTCATCTTGGCCCTCGTGGTCCTGGGCGCGGTTAGCTACCCGGAGATCGGCGTGGACCTGTTGCCCAAGGTCGATTTCCCGATCGTAAACATCTCCACCCATCTCAATGGAGCCAGCCCCGAGGTCATCGATGTTGACGTGACCGACAAGATCGAAGGGGCGGTCAACACCATCAACGGGGTGAAGTCCATCACCTCCAGCAGTACCGAGGGGGATTCCCGGGTTACGGTGGAATTCGTCCTCGAGCGGGATATCGACCTGGCCGTTCAGGACGTGCGGGAGAAGGTCGCGTTGATCCGTAACAAGCTTCCCGATGATATCGATGAGCCGCGGATCGCGAAGGTCGATCCCGACGCGACGGCGGTCTTGTGGCTGAATCTCTCCGGTCAGAAGTCGATCCGGGAGCTGTCCACATACGTCGACGAGGTCCTGAAGGAGCAACTGCAGCGGATCAACGGCGTCGGGGATATCCAGTTGGGCGGCCTCCAACTCCGCCAGGTCCGGGTCTGGCTTGAAGCCGCCAAACTTCAGGCCTACGGACTGTCCCCCAACGATGTCGTGGCGGCGCTGAAGAAACAGAACATCGAACTTCCCGCCGGCCGGATCGAGAGTCTCACCAAGGAGTACACGATCAAAGTGAAGGGCGAGTTTCTCAAGGTCGCCGATTTCAACGATCTGGTCATTGCCTACGACAGGGGAGCGCCCGTGCGCCTGCGGGATATCGGCAGAGTCGAGGACGGAATGCAGGAGCGGCGAGACATTGCCCGTTTCAATGGAATTCCCGCCGTAGGGCTGGGCGTTCAGAAGCAATCCGGGACCAATACCGTCGCCGTCGTCAACGCGGTAAAGTTGGAGATTGAAAAGATCAACAAGACCCTTCCGCCGGGGATGAAGCTGAATATCGCCATCGACCAGTCCACATTCATCAGACGCTCCATCTCCGAGGTGCAGAAGCACTTGATTCTCGGGGGGGTGTTCGCGATTCTAGCGGTCTTTATCTTCCTGCAGAACGGCCGGACGACGCTGATCAGCGCAGTTGCCCTGCCGATCTCGATCATTGCGACCTTCGCGCTGATCCGGGCCTTCGGCTTCACCTTCAACAACATGACGATGCTGGCGCTGACCCTTTCCGTCGGTCTTTTGATCGATGACGCAATCATCGTTATCGAAAACATCTACCGCCACGTCGAGGAGGGGATGTCGCCGCGCGAGGCCGCAACCTTCGCCACTTCGGAAATCGGGCTGGCGGTGATGGCGACCACCTTCGCGATCGTCGCGATCTTCCTGCCGGTCGCCTTTATGAAGGGGATGATCGGGCGGTTCTTTCTCCAGTTTGCGTTAACGGTCGTCTTCTCGGTCCTCGTCTCCCTGCTGGTTTCCTTCACGCTGACGCCGATGCTCGCCTCGATCTTCCTGAAGCGATTGCATTCGAGGAAGGGAGCGGATCCCGGAACGCAGACAACGGTCTCCCCGGCGTCGCGGGGCCTGCTGGGCGACCTGGCGAATGGATTCGATCGGGCCTACAAGAAGATGGAAGGAGGGTACCGCCGTATCCTGGCCTTTTCCCTGGACCACCGCGTGATCATCCTCGTTGGGGCGATGATCCTTTTCGCGGGAAGCCTTTACATGACGAAATTTATCGGGAAGGAGTTCACCCCGCCGGAGGACCAGGGGCAATTTGTCGTTCGTCTGGAGGCGCCGATCGACTATTCCGTGGAAAAGGCGGATGAGCTCTTCCGGCCGGCGGAGGAGATTCTGAGAAAAATGCCGGAGGTCCGAGCCGTTTTTTACCGACTGGGAATCGGCAATTCGGTCAACCGTGCGATTCTCATGACCAGCCTCGTACCGAAGGCTGAACGGAAAAAAACCCAAATGGATTTGAAGAAGGAAATCCGTGAGAGACTGCGCAAATTCCCCGGCCTCAAGGTGTCGGCGGAAGACTTCTCGATGATCGGCGGCGGCCTGCGGCAAGTTCCGATTCAATACAGCATCCGCGGGCCGGATCTGACCGCGATCCAAACCTATTCGAAAAAGATTGCCGGCGAGTTTGCCAAGCGTCCGGGGGTTGTGGATGTCGACACCTCCCTGGAGATGGGCAAGCCGGAGCTCAAGGTGTTTATCGATCGGGATAAGGCGGCCGACCTCGGCGTGGATGTCTCGACCATTGCCGAAGCGATCAACATCCTGATCAGCGGCGAGACCGATGTGACCAAGTTCAAGGATGAAAGTCGGGGAAAGCGCTACGACCTGAGGATCCGCCTCAATCCGGAGGAGAGGCGAGATCCGGACGACCTGGGCAGGATTTACGTCCGGGCGCGCGACGGGCGTCTGGTGGAGTTGCGCAACCTCGTCCGTGTCCAGGAGGGGGGCGGCCCGAGTGTCATCAACCGGGTCGACCGCCAGCGGGCCATTAACCTGTTTGCCAACCTCGAGGGGATTCCGCTGGGAGAGGCGATCGGGGAACTCAACGGCATTGCGGAGCGGATCCTGCCTTCCGATTACATTCCCAAGTACCGGGGGCAGGCCGATACGATGGCGGAATCCTTCGGATACCTTCTGTTCGCGATCCTTCTGGGAGTAACCATGGCGTACATGGTTCTGGCCGCGCAATTCGAGAGCTTCGTCCACCCCTTTACGGTCTTGCTGGCCATGCCGCTATCGTTCATCGGGGCGTTCGGGGCCCTGATCCTGACGGGAAACACGCTCAGCATCTTCAGCTTTATCGGTCTCATCCTGCTGATGGGGTTGGTCAAGAAAAACGCGATCCTGCTCGTGGATTACACGAATGTTCTCCGGGCACGGGGTGTTCCGCGACGGGAGGCGATCCTGCGGGCAGGCCCCGTCCGGCTGCGGCCGATCCTGATGACCACCTTCGCAATGGTTTTCGGGATGTTGCCGGTGGCCTTCGGCGTAGGGGAGGGTGCGGAAACCCGTTCTCCGATGGGCATTACGGTTATCGGCGGACTCCTGACCTCCCTTTTTCTGACCCTCGTGGTCGTCCCGGCTGCCTATGATCTCTTTGATGACTGGCAGATCATCTTTACGCGACGCCGTAAAAAGGGGGAGGGAACGACGAAAAAGACGGAGGCATTCAAGGTCGACGGAACGCCGAAGCGGTTGGATTGATGGAATCGACCGCGGCCGCAAATGCGGTTGAACCGCCGAGAAGGGAGGCTGGCGATCGTGAAAATGTTTCTGATTATCTATGGCGAGGCGGCGGATGAGGATGTGATTGCCTCGTTGAAGGAAGCGGGGATCCATAGCTACACCAAGACGGTGGCGGCGCGGGGAGAAGGAACGGAGACGGAGCCGAAGTTGGGTACCCATTGCTGGCCCGGGAAAAACAACATCCTGATGCTGGTCGTGGCCGACGATGAAGTTTCCCGAATCAGGGAATGGATTCACCGGATCAAGGAAGATCATCCGCGGGCCGGAGTCCGGGGGTTCCTGCTGCCCATGGAGGAAAATCTGTGACGCCGTTTTTCGGCTCCGGGAAAAACCTTGACAAAGCCCTGCAGCGGACGCAGACTCAAAACAATTGTCGGAAGCGGGCAACGCTCCTACCCGACAGAAACAGACACAAGGATGGGAAAAAGTGAGAAAGATCGAGGGCGCGGACGGCTGGTCCGCAAAAGACAAAAAACAGATCGCAGCCCACGGCTTGACCGTCGCGGAAATTGAGAGACAGCTCACGGTTTTCCGACGGGGTGTTCCACCGGTTCGCCTGAATCGGCCCTGCCGAGCGGGGGACGGGATCGTCGTTCTTTCCGAAGCGGAACGGCCCCTGCATCTACAGTCGTGTGATGAGGCGTACCGAACGCGGCGGTTCATGAAATTCGTTCCCGCCTCCGGGGCGGCCAGCCGAATGTTCCGGGATTGGTACCGCTGTCTGGACAATGGGGGATTTGCCGATCAGACCGAAGCGGATATCTTTATTCGTGATCTAAAGAATTTTGCCTTTTTCAACGATCTTGTGACGGCGATGGCCGCCAAAGGACAGGATTTGAAGGCGCTTCTGGAGACGAAACAGTCCGCGACCATCATGAAATACATCTTGACGGGGGAAGGTCTGAACTTCGGCTGCCTTCCCAAGGCTCTTTTGAAATTTCATGCCTACCCGGATGGAGCCCGAACCGCCATCGAGGAACATCTGGTCGAGGGCGCCCTGTATGCGCGCAATGCGGATAACATTTCCCGGATCCATTTCACCGTCTCCCGCGAGCACGCGGCTGCCGTCCGGAGGTTGCTGTCGCGGGCCGTTCCCGCGTATGAGTCCCGTCTGGAAACAATCTTCGATGTTGGCCTCTCGACGCAGGATCCGGAAACCGATACCATGGCCGTCGATCCCGATGATCAACCGTTGCGAACGGAGAGGGGAGAGCTGATTTTTCGCCCGGGAGGTCACGGGGCGTTGCTTGCCAACCTCAACACGCTGGACGCGGACATCGTCTTTCTCAAGAACATCGACAACATCGTTCCCGACCGTCTTAAGCCGGAAACGCTCCTCTGGAAACGGCTTCTTGCCGGATACCTGATTCGGATTCAGCAGGAGATCTTCGGCTTCCTGCGCGGGATCGAGCAGGAAAGCGGTACGGAAGCGGAGCTGGAGGGAATCGCTGATTTCTGCGAAAGAAGTTTGAACACGGTCCTGCCGACCCGTTTCCACGAACTCACCGTTTCCGAGAAGCGGTCGTTTCTCTTCCGGAAACTGAACCGGCCACTCCGGGTCTGCGGGATGGTCAAGAATGAGGGAGAGCCGGGGGGCGGCCCATTCTGGGTGGATGATCCCGATGATCCGGGCGGAGCTTCTGTCCAGATTATCGAAGAGTCGCAGGTGAATCGGAACGATTCAAAACAGTGTGCCGTATGGTCGTCCGCCACGCACTTCAATCCCGTCGATCTGGTCTGCGGCGTCCGGGATTTCCGTGGACGAAAATTCGATCTTCCGGCGTTCGTCGATCCGACGACGGCGGCGATTGCGCAGAAATCGGAGAAAGGGAGGGAACTCCTTGCATTGGAGAGACCCGGCCTCTGGAATGGATCGATGGCCTTCTGGACAACCGTCTTCATTGAGGTTCCTCTGGCCACGTTCAATCCGGTCAAGACCGTTGCGGATCTCCTCCGGCCGCAACACCTTTAAGACCGTCTTCCATCGATCAGATCCGCATGGATTCCGTCGTTTCCGGCGGCAGGGCCGTAACTTTGAGCGGTGAGACATCGGCGTTCCGGCTGAGCTGTACGGTGACCTCGCGATCCTGGGGCGCGTCGCTGTAACGGGCGCAGATTCGGCCCGCCAGATGTCGCGTTTCGTCATCGCCGCCGCCGGGAATGAGAACGGTTGGCCCCGGAAAGGAGGCGATCCGGATTATCGCATCGTCCGCCTCGGCCAGCCGTTCAATCGTTTCGTTGTCCATGGCGTTTCGTCCGACCACGGCCTTCGTCGTCTCCGAGAGGCGAAAATGTCTTCCCACCTTCAGCAGTTCGATATCCCGGATGCGATGGTCGGGATGCCGGTTGAAAAGATCGCGAAGACGATGGGAGAAGATGGGATCGGTCAGCAGACAACCGCCGGCAGGAGCAGGATAAGAGGTGACGCCGTAGTGCACGGCCATTTCCATTTGCCGTTTTCGTCCGCGTCCCTGAATGTCGCCGAGGCGATCGCGGTTGACCTTTCCCGACCGCTCCGGTTCGGTCTCCGGGAGGAGTTTGGCGCTGAGGGGACGAAGGATTCGATCCGGATAGCCGGCGTTTTTGGCCACGACGTAAAGGGACTGTTTCCCCTGAGACATGGGCCGCTGGCCGAGCACTTCCCCGGTAAGGACAAAATCAGCCCCCTCCCGCTCCATCCGCTGTCCCGCAATTTTCAGCATCAACGTGTGACAATCGATGCAGGGGTTCAAGTTTTTCCCGTATCCGTATCGGGGCGAACGCAGCATCCGCAGGTGTTCTCCCGTAATGTCGATTTCGGTGAGCGGAAGACCGACCAGCCGTGCCGCCGCACGGGCCTTTTCCGAGCCGAAAAACGGGGTCGAGAAGGTGATCCCCCGGACATCGATCCCCTGTTCCGCGACGACCTTGAAGGCCAGGATGCTGTCCAGCCCCCCTGAAAAAAGAGCAATGGCTTTTGTTTTCAATATCCTTCCTTATGCCTTATGTGCTCAACGCGCGCTCTGGAAATTGTCTCGGAGAAGCTCGCGGGCGATGATCATCCGGCGCACCTCCGCGGTGCCTGCGCCGATGTCCCAGAGTTTCTGATCGAGATAATGTCGCGAGACCGGATATTCCTGGCAGTAGCCGTAGCCTCCGTGAATCTGAACGGCGTCCGCGGCCACCTTTGTTCCCATCTCCCCGCAGAAGAGAAGGGCGGCGGCTGCCTTGCGGTCGAGATCCGTTCCCTTCCCCCCGACCTTTTTTTCCAGCGAGTCACAGTAGGCGGCGGCGCTGTAAGCCATCCACTTGGAAGCCATGTAATGGGTGTACATGTCGGCCAGCTTTCCCTGGATGAACTGAAAGGAGGAGATCGGCTTTCCGAACTGCACCCGTTCCCGCGCATACTGGAGGCTCAGTTCGAGGCAGGCGCGCTGCGATCCCAGACAGCAGCCGCTCAGCGTGATTCGTTCCGTGCAGAGACCATTGGTGAGAATCGCCCCGCCGCGATTCAACCCGCCGATCAGATTCTCCTCGGGAAGTTCCATGTCTTCGAAGGTAATCAAGGCCGTGGGGGAGGAGCGCATGCCCCATTTCTTGATCTTCTCTCGGTGGAGACCTTTCATGCCGTCGGTAAGGAAGTAGAAGGCGGAGATCCCGTGCGATCCGCGCGACGGTTCGGTCTTGGCATAGAAGAGCATGAAATCGGCGACAGTGCCGTTGGTAATGAAGGTCTTGCTTCCATTGATGATATAGCGGTCATTGACCTTGACGGCCCGTGTGCTCAACCCCATCGCATCGGATCCGGCGTTGGGTTCGGTGATCCCCAGGCAGCCGATGTACTCTCCGCTGCAAGCCTTGGGGAGGATCTCCACCCGCTGCTCCTCCGTTGCATTCCGCCGGAAGTTGTCGAAACAGAGGGTCTGGCTGGCGCCTACGGTCATTGCCAGAGCGTTGCTTACCCGGGCGATTGTTTCATAGACGAGGAGCGTCTCCACGTATCCGAGGCCTGCCCCGCCGTATTTTTCTTCGAAGACGATGCCGTTCACGCCGATTTTCCCCAGTTCTCGGAAGAGATCCGGAGGCATACGGTCATTCTCGTAGAGCTCCTCCATCTGCGGTTCCAGCCAGGCGGACGCCCAGCGCCAGACGATCTCCTCAATCATTTTTTGCTCCAACGTGAATTCGAAGTCGAGTGCCATAGGCCCTTTCTCCCTTTGGGAACGGTTCTGCTGTTGAAGCGAGAGTGATTTCGGCGGTTCCGCCCGTCTCCGTTTGATTCGCGGCGGTAAAAATGAATCTTTTCGCTATGATGGTAGAACAAACTTTCCGTACAACCGTGTGCTGCCGGATAAAAATCAGGCTGCATATACGATATTCAAGTGAAAAAGTCCAGCGGGAAAGGCCGACGGGAAATGATCCCGGGGAAGGGGAGGTTATCGCGGCGCCCGAAACAATTTTCCGGGTTGCAAGATCGGCCCCACGTGATGTATAGACCCTCAAAGGCGATCAATCGTTGGATCACCTGCTTCCCTAATGTTTTGGAAGAGATGAATGCCGACCATGGAAGGATGGATCATGACGGAAACGGACAGGCAAGCGGCGTTTCTCCGGGAGATGCAAACACGGTTCGACCGGAAGATGAAGGAAAACGAGATTGCCCTTTTGGAATATTGGAAGGAGCAACTGGACATGGCGACGGCCAAGAAACCGGAAGGGGTTGCCGCGCTTCAGACGCAGGTGCGAAAAATAGCCGAGATGATGGCGACCCGTATCCGGACCCTGAAAAGGGGATGAGACGCGGTAAAGGTCGGTGATGGAAAAAGATGAGTGAGATCGCGGATTTTCTTTTCGAAGTCGGGATGCTGCAGAAAACCCCCCGGAGCGGGTTTCAGTTTCTCGGATCCGGGTGCGAATCGGTTGCCGAACATGTTCTGCGAACGCTTTACATCGGTTACGTTCTTTGTAAAATGGATCCGGAGGCTGACGAGCTGAAGGTCCTCCGGCTCTGTCTGATGCATGATCTGCCCGAGGCCCGCACGGGAGACATGAACTATGTGAATAAAAAGTATGTGGCGGTGGACGAGAAAAAGGCGATTCGGGAACTGGCGGAACCGCTTTTTTTCGGCACGGAGATCGAGGAGGCCATTGACGAGTTCAATCAAAAAAAGACAAAAGAATCGCTGCTGGCAAGGGATGCCGATCAGCTCTCGCTGATTCTTCAATTAAAGGAGTGCGGCGATCTGGGAAACAAATACAGCCGGGAATGGATCCGTTTTGCCGTTTTGCGTCTCGCTACAAAAAACGCCCGTACCTTGGCCGCCGATATCCTCGATACGGATTCGTCGGACTGGTGGTTCAAGGACAAGAGCGACTGGTGGGTCAACGGCGGCAGCCATGAACCGTCAGAAAAATGCAAATAGGGGATTGAGAGAGGCCTTTTGCTCGCTGCTGCCGGCGATTCAATTCTCCCCGGGTTTTGTTCTTCTCTTGACACTGCCGTGAAAATACCCTAAGTTGCCGCAACTCACGGATGAAGGAAACAAGGGATCGTATGGCCACAAAAAAACAAAAAAGGACTGAAGAGGTCAGACATAAGAAAACGAAAAAGGGGCGACGGGTTTTTCTCCTCTCCGCGATCGTTGTTGTGTCCGTTCTCTTTCTGGCCATATTTTTCATCACCCTCTTCGATTACATCTATCCGCCCGCAGCCGGAAAACAGACCGCGGGGAAAAAGAGGGATCGACAGGAGGTGACCCTCTTTTTCTCCGATGCCAACGAACGCTTCCTCGTTCAAGAAAAACGCTTCATCCCCAAAGAAAAGGATCCGGAAGCGCAGGCAACGGAGATGATCCGGGCTCTGATCGCCGGTTCGAAAACCGGACTGGTCAATACCTTTCCGGAGAAGACCGAACTCGAAGGCGTCAAGAGGGAAGGGGAGGATGGCCTCTCCGTCAATTTCCGGGAGAGTCTGGCGGCGAATCATCCGGGGGGAAGCACCGCGGAAATGGCCACCGTCTATTCGTTGACCAACACGCTGACCTTCAATCTGCCGGCGATCAAAAAGATCAGGATCCTGATCGGCGGCAAGGAAAGGGAGTCGCTGAAGGGGCACATCGGTCTCCACAGCCCGTTCATGATGAACCGGGAGCTGATCGCGCCGGCGGCGACGCAGAAAGAGGGATAGCAGGTATTATCCCGTGGTGGATCTCTATGGCAGCCAAATCCAGACTTTCCCGCACGAGGAATATCGGAATCGCCGCTCACATCGACGCCGGCAAGACAACGGTGACGGAGCGGATTCTCTTCTACACGGGGAAATCCTATAAAATGGGAGAGGTCCATGACGGCGAGGCCGTGATGGACTGGATGCCGCAGGAGCAGGAGCGCGGGATTACCATCACCTCGGCGGTGACGACCTGCGCCTGGCGAAACCATGAAATCCACATTATCGATACGCCGGGTCATGTCGATTTCACGATCGAGGTGGAACGAAGTCTCCGGGTTCTTGACGGGGCCGTCGTCGTATTCTGCGCGGTGGGCGGCGTTGAGCCTCAGTCCGAGACCGTCTGGCACCAAGCCGACAAGTACGGCGTTCCCAAGGTGGCGTTCATCAACAAGATGGACCGGGTCGGAGCGAACTTTGCCGGGACGATCCGGCAGATGAAGGAGCGTTTCAACTCCCTGCCGTTGCCGATCCAGATTCCGTTTGGGGAGGAAGAGTCCTTTCGGGGGGTCGTGGACCTGATCCGGCGGCAAGTCGTCACGTGGGACGACACAACCAAGGGCGTTTCCTATGAATATTCGGAGCTTTCCGACGAGATCCGAACGCGGGCGATGGAGCAACGTGACCGGATGATTGCGTTGCTTGCCGACGTGGATGACGGGATCGCGGAGCAATATCTCGACGGTACGGAGATTCCCGAGCAGGATATCGTCGAGGCGATCCGCAGGGCAACCATCTCGCTTCGCATCGTACCCGTCGTATGCGGTTCCGCCCTCCGGAACAAGGGGGTTCAACCGCTGCTGGACGCGGTGGTGCAATATCTGCCTTCACCCGAAGATATTCCTCCCGTTACGGGCCTGAATCCGTTGACGAAACAGGAAGAGGCTCGGGCGAGCAGCGATAAAGAACCCTTGGCGGCCCTGGCCTTCAAGATCATGCAGGATGAAGGCCGGAAACTGACCTATCTCAGGATCTATTCGGGACGCCTGCACGCAGGAGATGAACTGTACAACGCGAGCCGGGGAAAAAGGGAAAAGGTCGCCCGCCTTTTGAAGATGCACGCGAACAAGCGGGAGCGAGTCGAGCAGGCGGGGGCTGGCGACATCATCGCCGTCATGGGACTGAAAGAGATCACCACGGGTGATACCATCTGTGACGAGACACACCCCATTTTGCTGGAGCCGATTGATTTTTATGAGCCGGTCATCAGTCTGGCAATTGAGGCCAAAACACCGGCCGATCAGGAAAAACTGGGCTTTGCGCTGAACAAGCTTATGGAGGAGGATCCGACCCTTCGAGTGAAGTACGACGATGAAACCGCTCAAACCGTCCTCTCGGGCATGGGGGAGCTGCATCTGGATATCATCACGGACCGGCTGCAACGGGAGTTCAACGCCCGGGTGAATGTAGGAAAGCCGCGGGTTGTTCACCGCGAAACAATCCAAAAGCGTGTCGAATGCGAGGGGCTCTTTGAAAGGGAGCTGGGAGAGAAGAAGCATTTCGGCCATGTGAAACTCATCCTGGAACCTACGGAGCGGGGCAGCGGCATCGAGATCGTCCGCCGGCTCGAGGCCGGGATCGTCATTCCCGAGGAACAACTGGCCGCGATGGAAGAGGGTGTTCGCGAAGGGGTGCTGAGCGGCGTTCTCGCGGGGTATCCGGTGATCGACATTCGGATCGTGCTTCTCGGGGGGAACCAGAAGGAGGGAGAAACGACGCCGCTTGGTTGCAAGATCGCCGCCTCTTCCGCCTTTCGAGAAGGCTGTCTGAAAGCCGATCCCTTGCTCCTGGGGCCGGTCATGCGGGTGGATATCATTACCCCAAGTGAATTTATGGGGGATGTGATCGGCGATATTCATTCCCGCCGCGGAGAGATCCAGGCCATTGCGCCGAAGGGGGCGGTCAGCGAGATTCGAGCGAAGGTTCCGCTGAAGGCGATGTTCGGCTATTCAACGGATCTTCGTTCCGCCACGCAGGGAAGGGCCGTCTTTACCATGCAGTTCCTGACGTATGACAAGGTCTGATCAGCGAAGCCGGCCAAACCGGCGGAGCATCTGAAAAGGGTTGACGAGAAAGGATCATTGATTCATGGCCCAAGCGTCACGAATCGCGGATGACCGTGCAAAGGTATCCTCTATTTTGCTGCTGGACAAGGATAAGCTTCTCCAAAGCATTTTCCGGCTGAGTTCATTTTTAACCACGCCTTCCAATCTGAATGAAATGCTGGTGAAGATCCTGGACGAGGTTGTGGACAGCATTGGCTTCGACCGCGGGATCATTCGCCTGTTTGATGCCTCCAAGCAGAATCTTGAGGCCCAGGTGGTCAAAAACTACAGTCCTGAGGAGGCCGAAAAGGTTTTTGCCGTTTCCCTCAATATTCATCAGCATGACTGCATCGTGACCAAGGTTGCCAAATCCGGTCAACCGATCGCGATCGAAGTCACGGCAACGGATCCTCGGATTACGGAAACGGATCGAATGCTGACGAAGATCTATGACCGCGGCTCCTATTTCTGTGCCCCGCTGAAGATCGGGGAAGAGGTGATCGGTATCATCGCCGCCTGGTTTAATGAGGAGACCAAGTTCTTCCCGGAAGAAATCCACCTATTCGTGACCTATGCCAATACATTAAGCATCATCATCCACAACCTGAGACTTTTCGAGGCCAACGCCGAAAAAATCAGGCAACTCATGATTCTCCAGGAGGCGGTCTCCGAGATGAATGCAAACTACATTCTGGACAACCGCATTCTGGAGATCCTCGTAAAAAGCGCCTTGCGCATCAGTCGTTCGGAGAAGGTCCTGGTCTATTTTCTCGATATCGAAAAGAATCGCTGTCTGGTGAACGACGGAGAAATCCTTTCCATTGACGACCGGTTGGCCTGTGAGGAGAGGATCGGCCGGACCATCATTCGCGAAGCTCTGGATAAGAATGCGGTCGTCACCAGACAAAGATCCGATAAAACGTCGTCCATACAGCCGGTGTTTTCGGGTTATGGATCGGAGATTGCCCTTCCACTGAAGGTCAAGGACAAGTTCAAGGGCGCCCTCTATTTGGCGAAGACAGAAGGAGGATATTCCCAGAATCAAATTCATATTTTGGATATCCTGGTTCAGAACGCCTCCACGACCTATGACAATGCGATCATGCACTCGATGCTCTCCCTGGAGGCAAAATCTCTCAAAACGGAGGTGGAAAAACTCAAGGAACGGGAAGACATTTTGCTGGGTTTCCATGATATCCTGGGGAAGTCGAAGAAGATGCTCAACCTCTTCAACGTGATCAAGGAGGTTGCCAAACACGACACGAACATACTGGTTCAGGGGGAAAGCGGGACCGGCAAGGAACTGATTGCCAGGGCGATTCACCGCCAGAGCAACCGACATGCAAAGCCCTTTGTAGATGTCAACTGCGCCGCGATCCCCGGAACACTCCTGGAGAGCGAACTCTTCGGCTATGAAGCGGGCGCATTTACCGATGCCAGAAAGAGAAAACTGGGGCTGCTCGAACATGCCAGCGGCGGTACAATACTGCTGGACGAAATCGGCGACATGAGCATCCATCTTCAGGCCAAATTTTTGCGGATGCTGGAAGACGGTCACATTCGCCGTTTGGGCGGCAACGACAATATTCCCATCGATGTTCGATTCATCTTCGCTACCAACCGAGATCTGAATCGGATGGCGGCGGAGGGTTCATTTCGGGAAGATCTGTTTTATCGGATCAGCGTTGTTCCAATTCTGATACCGCCCCTTCGGGAACGAACCGAGGATCTGCTGCTTCTCGCCCGTTACTATGTGGAAGAGTTCAATCAGAAGTTCAAAAAGAGGGTCAAGGGATTCACGGAGGACGCGGAACGCATCCTGATAGCCTACCCTTGGCCCGGCAATGTCCGCGAGTTGAAGAACATTATCGAGAGAATCATGATTCTCCACCATGACGGAACGCTGATCACCGCCGAAAGCCTGCCGGCGGAGATGAAGGTAACAACCCGTCAGGAAAAACTTCGGATTCAGATCGATAACATTTTGCCGCAGCTCTCTTCTGAAGGAATCAATTTTACGCTGGTTACGGAGAGAATCGCGAACGATATCAAACGGAAGATAATTGAAAACACCCTAGAGGCGACTCGGGGAAACAAGGCCGAAGCGGCGAGGCGTTTGGGAATCTCCCGTTACAAACTGATCCGGGAACAAAGAAAAATAAACAATTATATTCAATAACTGGCTCATGCGGAGGTGTGCCGAATCAGCACGCCTCGTTCAAAAGACGCACAACAGTCATCGCTTCAATCCAATATTGCCTTTTATGGAATCGATCCATTGGCGTTGTGCGTTATCAGCACCATTCCCGTCTGACGCTTTTCGCGAATCTTCTTTCCGAAATCCTCCTGGTTCAGCGGCTCATGAATCTTTCCAAGGCCTCCTTCAATCAACCATTTGATATCACATTGTTGTCGATGGAATCTGTAAAAAATGAGGAGGTGGAAAGATATGTTGTTTCGGTTGGCATTGCTATTGCTATACAATAAGACGGTAAGCGTGTCGGAAACTCCCCCAGGCAGCAGAACGGTGCTTGGCTTCATTACAGATTCTCCGGCCATGGGGATCCGGTTGAGGAGGGAGAAAGGCAGAAACAGGGATTTATGCGCCGCGACAATGGAAAAAAGAAAGATCACACCATCGAACAGAGTCATGAATATGATTTTTTCCTTGCGCCTGGTGAAGAGAAGGTTGATGAAGTTGCCGTAGAAGCTGAAAGCGAAAAGACCCAAAAAGCGAAAGACCAAAACAAGAGTAGGGTCTTTTTTCTTTCGAAAAAAGGCGGTTGATTTAGAAAACGGTATCATGCTTCGGTGATCGGGGAGGGAGTGGCCTCACGGCACATTCAAGCTCATCGGGGACGATCAAAGATAATCTGAAAGGAGGTGCGGTAACCGAAACCCTTTCAGTTTTATAATGGTGGATGGTTTTTAGGTTCCCTCCTTTTCCATCCACCATTATTTTATCCACCAAAGAGCTTGCATTCGGCTCTAACCATATCGGATCGGGTAACATACGATCGGAAAAAAGAGAAGGCGCCCCATCAACGGGCGCCTTCTCTTTTTTTTATTGTTGAAAATCCGGATTACAATTTTTCACTGCTGATCCTCATGCCGTAGAAGGAACGGTAGACGAAGATCAACGCGATCAGAAAGAAGAGCGACGCGAGACCGATTCTCAGGCCTGCATTCTGCATCGTCACGGCGATCTCGACGGCCAGCAGGCCGAAGAGGGTCGTGAACTTGATAACCGGGTTGAGGGAAACCGAGGAGGTGTCCTTAAACGGATCGCCTACGGTGTCGCCGACAACCGAGGCCTCATGCAGCGGGGTGTTCTTCTGCTTGAGATCCACTTCCACGATCTTTTTGGCGTTGTCCCAGCAACCACCGGCGTTGGCCATGAAAATCGCCTGGAACAGGCCAAAGAAGGCGATACCGATCAGGTAGCCGATGAAAAAGTAGGGGTTGAAGAAAGCCAACGCCAGGGCCATGAAGAAGATGACGACGAAGATGTTGATCATCCCCTTCTGGGCGTAAATGGTGCAGATCCGGACGACCTCCTTGCTGTCGGCGATGGAAGCTTCCTTCTTGTCCAGTTTGATGTGGTCCTTGATGTAGACGACGGCCTGGTAGGAGCCCGTCACGACGGCCTGGATCGAGGCGCC
>JAQTRB010000219.1 GCA_028712015.1 Syntrophales bacterium | reverse complement strand
GGGCGCTTCGGCGTCGTAGAGCTCGATGGAAACCTCCCCCAAGCCGGTCGACAGGATAATCATGTTTGTCTCCTCTGAAAAATTTTTGCGACCATAGCATCCGGAACGGGCGAGGTCAAGGAAACTCGCCCTTGGCGGGAGGCTCATTCGGCGGATCGAAAAAGGGGGTCAGGGAAGCCGCGAACGGATCTATTTCCCCATTTCGCGATCGGCGCGCAACGCGAGGGTCAAAAACGATACGCAAAGGCAGATCAGACCCAGGCCGACGACAATCCGCGAAACCGGAAAAAGACTGATCAGGTAGAAGGCGGTGACGTTCGTCCCGAAGAACGAGCCGACGGTGGAGACGAAGAGGACCATGCCGGCGGTGAGCCACGACTGCCGCCTCCAGGAGGCCGTGATCCCGATGATGTAAGGGGAAACCATCGCCATGATCGAAATCGGAATGAAAAAGATCAGGTTCATCGCGACCAGCGAACCGAGACGGACGTCCGCAATGCGGTCCGAGACCAGTTCGCAGACGGGTTTGTAAAAGGTCGGAATTCCGATCACCCAGAGCGAACCGATCATCAGGAAGACCGTGAGCACCGAGATCCGGGGAAAACGCCGCGAAAGATAGCCGCCGGCGACGTAACCCACGGAGAAGTGCACCATAAAGGAGCTGATGATGCTTCCCCAGATGTAGATGGAGCCCCCGAAGTAGGGGGACATCAGGTTCGAGGAGAGGATCTCCAGGCTCATCACCACCGCGCCGAATGTTACGAGAAGCAAAATGAAAACGGCGTAAACGATTGGCATGACCATTTCTCCGTATCGACGCCTTGACCAACGGCGTTCTTTTCTTTCCTCTCCGGCTGGAAATTTCCCGTTGCCGCGGAAACCGGAACGCGGCGGCGCTATTTTTTCTGCATCAGGAGCAGGTTTGCCGGATTGAAGTCGTCCGTCAGGATCGGTGCGTTCTTCAGGATCAGCGAAACTCTGCATTTGCCCGACTCGGCAAGGAGGTCGATCCGGCCGATCTTTCCACCCCGTTTTTCCGCCTGTTTCCGAAGCTCCGCGGGCTCGCAGGCGGGCCGGTCGGAGGCCACGATGATGCAGCTCCCGCTTCTCTGCCCTTCGAAGACGAACACCTTTGCAAAGACCGCCTGGAAGGTCGCGATCTGCGCGTCGTACAATTTGTTGTCGCAGAAGAGGTTCTGGATGACGATTCCCCCGTCGTTCAGACGCGATTTCGCAAGCTGCAGGAACTCCTTCGTCGTCATGTGCGCGGGGATGTAATCGGAGTTGAAGGCGTCGAGCCAGATCTGGTCGTAACGCTCCCGGCTTTTCTTCAGGAACTGCCGGCCGTCGTCGATGGCGAGCGCCTGGTTGGCGGGAACGGCGAAGGTGAAGTATTTTCTGGCGAGCTTGTCCACATGGGGGTCCACCTCGACGGTCTGGAGGCGGACCTTCGGAAGATGCATCCGGAAAACCGTGGGGATGTAGCCGCCCCCGAGGCCGATCAGGCAGACCTTTTTGGCGTCGGGCCGGAAGAGAAAGCCCGCAAACATCATCGCCGAGTATTCGAAAACGGATGCGTCCGGCTTCGCGAGATCGATGCAGGTCTGGCGGAGATCCCGCTGCCGGCCGAAGATCATGCACCGCTCCCCGCCATCCTCGCGGATGGTGATGTGGTGATAGATGGAATCCCCTTCATAGAGGGTCTGATCGTTCGCGGCCGCCGCTGCCGGCGTCGCCGCCATCAGACACGCCAGAAAAATGAGACCCGCCATGCTGCATGAGCGCATACCGCCTCCGTTCCCGTTGTTTCCGGGCGCCCGCCGGTTACGGACCGGGGCGCCTGTGCCCTTGTAAGCGAAGCCGCAAAATATTTCAATGTGAAAAGGAGGACATTAGAAATGATAGCGAATTCCCAGACTATAGGCGTTCATGGCTCCGTGAACGCCGTTGAACAAGCCGAATACCCCGGATCGATGGTGAACCCGCGTGACCAGTCCCCACCGGGGATGCCGCGGGAGCGCAAACTCCACTTCGAACATCAGATAGTTCAAGAAAGCGCTCGTTTTTCCGCCATGGTGCTTTTCTTCAAACTCGGGCGGTTCGGAAGCGTAAGAAAGTCCCTCGCCGGCGGCAAAACTCGTCTTGATTTTATGATTCCACGGGAAATAGAGCCAGCGCGCGACAATCAACGCATTGAATTCCCAGAGATGTTGACCTGCGAAGTGTCTGACGATCTGCCCTTCCATTTCAAAATCAATTTTATCGCGCCAGTTGGCGATTTTTTTCCCGGCCGCGAGGACGGCGAATCGGTATTCCGGTTCCAGTTCTATGTTGGCAATGGCCATATCGACCAGCGCGCCGTTCGCCATGACCGAGCCGTACAGGGTGATATGGTGATCCAACTCTTCGGCATGGCCGGGGAAAGTGAGGAAAAACAACGGAAGCAGGGACGCCATCCAGACGAACCGGTACATGAGGAATTTCCTTCCTTTGTCGTCGAAAAAATGCCTTCGACCGGGTGGAGGATTACAAGAAAGCCTCTTTGATGTCAAGGCCGGCTTCTTTTCCCGGTTGATCCGTTGTCGAAATCACGTTACAGTGGCGCCAGCGGCCGACGGAAGGCCGGTGCGGGAGGAGAGCAGCGCGATGGCGGATGGCCGTGTGATCGAAGACAGCGCAATGGACTTTGCCCAGGCGGTGGCCGGGACGGAAGCGCCGCCGCAGATCCTGGAGAATCTCCGCCTGATCGACGTCTTTTACCTCGGTTTCGATGGGTGTCGGCATAAGGGGCAGCTTGTCGTCCACCGTGACCTCGCGCCGGATCTTCTGGAACTCTTCGCCCTGATGGAGCGGCAACGGTTTCCCGTCGCCCGCGCGGTGCCGATCGTTTGCTTCGGCTGGTCCGATGAGGCAGCGATGGCCGCGGACAACAGCTCCGCATTCAACTACCGGCTCATCGCAGGGACAAGCCGGATCTCCCAACACGCCCTCGGCCGGGCGGTGGATATCAATCCTTGGGAAAATCCGGCCATGGATAGGGCCGGCCGCATCTTGCCCGCGGGAGCCCTCCGACGGCCCGCGCAACCCGGAACCTTCACGGAAGAACATTCCCTGGTCCGCGCCTTCCGCGAGAAGGGCTGGAATTGGGGCGGAGATTTTACCCATATCCGGGATTACCACCATTTTGAAAAATCCGTCCCGGGATAACCTGACGACTTTTCAGGATCAGGGTGGTTTGTCTTTTGAAGTCGCGCCGGACGGGCGATACGGACCTGAGATCGCGGCCGGACTCAGCTTAGCCCCGCCGCGGATTCTCCAGCGATCCTTGTTCGGCCCCGGACATAGGCGACATCCTCCATGTCGGCGTTTTGGGCGGCATCGGTCGCCATCTGATCGCAGCGTTCGTTCTCCCGATTTCCGGCATGGCCGTGCACCCAGAAAAACCGGATGCGGTGTTGGTCGCACAGAGCGAGCAGCTTTTCCCACAGATCGGCGTTCTCGGCCGCTTCGCTTTTCGTGCGCATCCAGCCGTTGGCCCGCCATTTGCGGGCCCACCCCTTGCAGATCCCATTGACCACGTAACGCGAATCGCTGTGCAGATCGACGACCGCCGGCGCTTTCAAGGATTCCAACGCCGCGATGCAGGCCATCAGTTCCATGCGGTTGTTGGTCGTCAGGCGAAAACCCTGCGCGATTTCGATCCGCCCGTCCCCTTTGAGAATGACCGCGCCGTACCCCCC
>JAQTRB010000218.1 GCA_028712015.1 Syntrophales bacterium | reverse complement strand
AAGGCTTCGGCGGAGGCCTTCCAAACGGCAACCGCGGCGTCTTCGCCGTGCGCAATCTTCGTCGCTTCAAAGGCCAAAACCGCCTTGGCCATATTCAGCCGGGAATCGGTCAGCCTCTTGACAACCGAGATCTCCCCCATCGGCAGAAACGTGAAGAGGGCGAGGAAGCGCCCTACATCCGCGTCTTCCGTGTTGATCCAGTACTGGTAATATTCATAGGGGGACGTCAGTTGGGAATCGAGCCAAACGGTTCCTTTTTCGGTCTTTCCCATCTTGTGTCCCTGCGACGTGGTCATCAGCGGAAAGGTCATGCCATACGTCGCTTTTTCCTCGATTCTGCGGATCAGGTCAATACCGGCCACCATATTTCCCCACTGATCGTTGCCTCCCATTTGCAGGAGGCAATCGTACTGTCGAAACAGATGGAGAAAATCGTAAGCCTGAAGCAGCATGTAATTGAATTCGATGAAATTCAATCCCTTTTCCAGGCGGATGCGATAGCTTTCCGCAGCCAGCATCCGGTTCACGCTGAAGTGGCGTCCGATATCCCGCAGAAACTCGATGTAATTAAGCTTTGT
Organism: Syntrophales bacterium; assembly: GCA_028712015.1. Lineage (GTDB taxonomy): Bacteria > Desulfobacterota > Syntrophia > Syntrophales > UBA5619 > UBA5619. Next base: position 3,179 of record JAQTRB010000218.1, on the reverse strand, counting down.
CAGCCAATCCGCATTGTTGAGCAGAAGAGATCCGCCTTTGCCGGCGCTGAAATCGATATAGCGTGAAAGCTGCCTTTTGAGGCAATCCGCGTTGATATCGATCTGCTCCCGGGTAAGGATCTGGCGCATCTCCGTCTTCCCGGAGGGATCGCCGATCAAGCCGGTACCGCCGCCTACCAAAGCGATCGGCCGATGACCGTGCCTCTGCATATGGGCCAGGGCCATGATCGGGACCAGAGATCCGATGTGAAGACTGGTCGCCGTGGGATCAAAGCCGATGTAGCAGGTCACCGATTGCCGTTCCAGAAGTTTCCGGATCTGAGGCTCATCCGTGATCTGTTCGACAAAGCCCCTTTCCAAGAGCACATCGTATACACTCATCAACACCAAGCCTCCGCTCTGATGAAACGACCGCCGATCCTCACATTGCCGCCCGAACAGGAATTTCCGGATGGATCAGGAACAACCCGGCTCCTCCAACGAAACACTCAATCTCTCCACCCCGACGGCCCGGCCGCTCTGCGCAATTTCGACCACCACCCCCTGCAGGCGGACGTCTTTTTTGGCGACATCGAATTTGTTCGGGATCTGCAACAGAAACTTCTGCAGGATGCTCTCTTTCCTGATCCCGATGACCGAATCGAATGAACCGGTCATCCCGGCGTCCGTAATGCAGGCGGAGCCCTCCGGAAGAATCCGTTCATCGGCCGTCTGGACATGGGTATGGGTTCCCAGAACCGCCGCGACCCGGCCGTCCAGATACCAACCCATGGCGATCTTCTCCGACGTCGCTTCCGCATGCATATCCACGAGGATGATCCGGCTTTTCTTTTTCAACTTCTCTATTTCCCGATCCGCTGTGCGGAAGGGGCAGTCGAGGGGTTGCATGAAAACCCGTCCGGCAAGATTAAGCACTCCGACTGAAATCCCGCCCGGAAGCGTGACCACCACGCTTCCCCGTCCGGGCGTCCCCTCCGGATAATTGGCCGGCCGGAGCAGCGTCTCGTAATCGTCGATGCATTCCATAACCTCTTTCTTGTCCCAGATATGGTTTCCGGAGGTCAGGACATCGATATGGGCGCCATACAGCTCCTCGATGATTTCCGCAGTCACGCCAAATCCCGACGCGGCATTCTCGCAGTTCGCGATGACGAAATCGATGCGGCGTTCCTCAATGATTCCGGACAGCAGTTCTCGGACGGCTCTTCTCCCCGGTTTCCCGACAATATCACCTATAAAAAGTACCTTCATGAAGGAGTCCTATCGCGCGAAATCGGATACCCGGGTCTCTCGGATCACGGTTACCTTGATCTGTCCGGGATAGGCCAGTTCCGCTTCGATCTTTTTGATGATGTCCTTGCAGAGCATCACCGTATCATTGTCGGAGATTTTTTCGTTTTCCACAAGGATCCGGATCTCCCGACCCGCCTGGATCGCAAAACACTTGCCGACACCGTTGAACGAGTTGGCGATATTCTCAAGCTCCTCAAGCCTTTTGACATAACTCTCCAGCATCTCCCGTCGCGCCCCAGGTCTGGCCGCCGACAGCGTATCCGCCGCCTGGACCAGAACGCCGAGCAAGGTGTTGTTTCTGCCATCGTCATGGTGGGTGGCGATCGCCTGGACGATCCGCGGTGACTCCCCGAACCGTTTGGCATAATCGGCACCGATGCCGGCGTGGGTTCCCTCCACCTTGTGGTCGATCGCCTTTCCGATATCGTGCAGAAGCCCCGCCCGCTTCGCCTCCTTGATGTTCATCTTCAACTCGGCCGCCATCATCCCCGTCAGATGGGCCACATCAATGGAATGCTGAAGGACATTCTGGGAATAGCTCGTTCGGAACTTGAGGCTGCCCAGCAACGTGATCAGCTCGGGATGGAGATCATGAACGCCGACATCGAAGGAGATCCTCTCTCCGGTTTCCTTGATGATCGCATCCACCTCCGACTTGACCTTCTTGACGATCTCTTCGATCCGACCGGGATGGATTCGACCGTCGGTGATCAATCTTTCCAGGGAAAGACGCGCCACTTCGCGCCGCACAGGATCAAAGCTCGAAAGCACGACCGCCTCCGGCGTATCGTCAACGATCAGGTCGATCCCCGTTGCCGCCTCGATCGCCCGAATATTTCTTCCCTCCCGGCCGATGATCCTTCCCTTCATTTCATCATTGGGAAGGTTGACCACCGAGACCGTGTTTTCGGCTACATAATCACCGGCGTAGCGTTGAATCGCATAGGCGATGACCTCGCGCGCCGTATTGTCGGCCGTCCGCCTGGCCTCCTCCTCGATTTTTCGGATCATCAAAGCGGCGTCGCGTTTGGCGGCAGCCTCCATCTCCCGGAACAGCAAATTCTTTGCCTCATCGGAACTGATGCCGGCGATCTGTTCCAGTTTCGTCTTCTGCTCTTCCAACATGCGCTCGGCGCGCTCATGCTTTTCGTTCAACTGGGATTCCCGGTGTAAAATCGCCTTTTCCCGGTTTTCGCTGGAGGTTTCCTTTTGAGACAGGAGATCGATCCTCCGCTCAAGATTTTCGTCTTTTAACCGGATCCTCCTTTCCAGGGCATCCAGTTCGTTCTTTCGCTCCCGCGTGTCCCTCTCGAACTCTGTCTTGACCTTGAGCAGGTTCTCCTTCGCCTGCAGGATGGCCTCCTTCTTGATGGTCTCCGCTTCCTTCTTTGCCTCGTCAATGATCCTCGCCGAGAGGTTTTCAGAAGATTCCAGTTTTTTTCTGGAAAGCCGCTGCTTCACGACATATCCCAACAACCCGCCGACGACAAATGCGATGAGCAGGATGGGAATTAAAATACCGTTATATGTCAAAGTGTTCACCTCCTTGATGTTTACGAACGTAACTCGATCGCCTGCAATGATTTATCGGAAAAATACGGGGAAGGAAGTGCCGTTAAAACGGTATCGGGAATGGATAAAAAAACCCCGCCTATGCCGTGTTAACCACCTTTTTGAACCAGTTGAAAAGTGGGCGCCTAATATTGCCGCTTCAGGCTTTCCGCATTCCGCCTCTGCGGAACTCTCGCGGACATGCACAAGGCGGACAAGGAAAGGCCCCCGGTTCCCAGGTGTTGGCTCAAAAAACGAATGTTAATCACGCACATCGCAGGGGATAATCTATTTACCTTATGTCGTTGATCAAATGGATCAATCGTTCCGATCTG
>JAQTRB010000217.1 GCA_028712015.1 Syntrophales bacterium | reverse complement strand
TTCCGATAGGCGGTCAGCGCGGTGTATTCGAGGGAGGGCCGAACCCCCCGGCCCCGGCAGAAGGGACAAGGGGTGTAGCTGATCTCCTGGATCGTCGACTGCTTCTTCTGGCGCGAGAGTTCCAGGATGCCGAATTTGGAGATGTGGGCAAGCTGAATTCTCGCCCGGTCCAGGCTCAAGGCCTTCTTGAAGGCCTTTTCGACCTCCGCGTTGTGCTTTGCGTCCATCATGTCGATGAAGTCGATGACGATGAGCCCCCCCAGGTCGCGCAGGCGGAGCTGGCGGGCGATCTCCTCCGCCGCCTCGGTGTTCGTCTGAAAGGCGGTTTCCTCGACGTTGCGCTTGTGCGAACCGCGACCGGAGTTGACGTCGATCGTAATCATCGCCTCCGTGGGGTTGATGATCAGATAACCGCCGGACTTCAGATCGACGCGGTCCTGGTAGATGACACGGATCTGATCCTCGAGCTGGTACTTGTCGAAAAGCGGGGTTTTCTCCTTATCCAACTTGATCATTTTGAGATTTCTGGGGGCGACGGCCTTGCAGTAGGTCCGGACCTGACGGAACGTCTCCGGGTCGTCCACCAGAATCTCCTCGATATCCGGGGTGAAGTAATCCCGAAGCGAACGGACCCCGAAGGCGCTTTCCTGGTAAATCAGGGAAGGGGCCGCTGTTTCCGCGGCCCTCTTCCGGATCTCCTTCCAGAGACGGAAAAGATGCTGGTAGTCGCGGGCCAGCTCCTGTTTGGTCCGATTCATCCCGGCCGTCCGGACGATGAAGCCGATATCGTCCTCGGTTTTGATCTGTTCGACCAGTTCCTTGAGCCGCTTGCGGTCTTCCTCGTCCTCGATCTTCCGGGAGATGCCGCTGCTCTCCTTGTTGGGCAGAAGCACCAGATATCTCCCCGGCAACGAGATGTAGGAGGTCAGCAGCGCGCCCTTGCGTTCGCTGACCTCCCGAAGGATCTGGACGAGAATCTCCTGGCCGGGCTTGAGCGTCGACTTCGCGCCCTCCGTGAAATAGTTCGCGCTGACGTCGCGCAGCGGAAGAAAGCCGTCCTTTCGGCCGCCGTAATTCACGAAGGCGGCCTGCAATCCCCGCTCCACCTTCATGACGATCCCCTTGTAGATGTTGCCGGTAATCGGTTCCCGCACCGCCATCTGGATGTTGAATTCGACCAGTTTTCCGTCCTCCACGATCGCCATGCGTTTCTGTTCGAGGTGGACGGCGTTGATCAGCATCTGTTTCTTCATAAAAATCCTTTCTATTGGAAGGCGGATACATCGCCTTTTCCGATTCGAATGACCTCCACCCCCTCGTCGAGCAGACTGACCACGCTCGACGGCGTCGCGGCAATGATCCCGCCGTCGATGATCATGTCCACCCGTTTTCCGAAGAGCTCCTCGATGATGCGCGGATCGCTGAGGAGTTCCCCTCCCCCGTCCTTGACGCTGGTGCTGATGACGGGGGAATCCATTTCGGCAATCAGGGCCTGGCAGATCCGGTTGTCCGGAATCCGGATTCCGGTCGTCTGTCTCTTGGGAAGGATGATTTTCGGCACAACTCGCGAGGCTTCCAGGATGAAGGTGTAGGGACCCGGCAGCAGACGTTTCATGATCTTGTAGGCATCGTCGGAGACCCGCGCATAGCGGCTGACGTCCTTAAGATCGGCGCAGATGAAACTGAGAGGCTGCTTCCGGTCCCGGCGCTGGATCTCGTAGATCCGCTCGATCCCTTTCTTGTTGAACAGATCGCACCCCATCCCGTAGACGGTATCGGTCGGATAGATGACGATCCCTCCGCCACGGAGGATGTCCACGGCCTTTCGGATCAGCCGCATCTGGGGGTTCTGATTGTTGATCGAAACCAGCATATCGTCCCTGCCCGATATCGGGAAACATTCCCGATTCTTGACATTGATGTTTATCAGAAACAGGGACGATGATCAATGAAAGATCTTGGTTCCGGAAAGATCCTCAAAACCGGTTTTCCGGCCGCGGCCTCCGGCGTTTCAAGCTCGGTTGTTCTTGTTGACGTTGTCCTTGCTCAGCTTGTACTGGATGCTGTCCACGAGCGCCTGCCAGCTCGCCTCGATGATGTTTTCCGACACGCCGATGGTGCTCCACATCTCCTCCCCGTCCCGGGAATCGAGCAACACCTTGACCCTGGCCGCCGTCCCCTCGCTTCCCTCCACGATGCGGACCTTGAAATCGACCAGAGATACCTCGGCGATCTGGGGGTAGAACTTTACCAGGGCCTTCCGGAGGGCATGGTCCAGGGCGTTGACGGGACCGTTTCCCTCCGCCGCGGTCAGTTCCACTTCGCTGCCGACCGAGATTTTAATCGTCGCCTGGCAGAGAGATGGATTGTTTCGGGTCTTCCCGTTCGTCACGCTGAAACACTCGAGCGTGAAGGGCTCCTCAAAGGCGCCGGTGATCTTCTTCATCAGCAGGGAAAGGGAGCCGTCCGCCGCGTCGAACTGGTACCCCTGGTCTTCGAGCCGTTTGATCTCCCGGACGATTTTCCGGCTCAAGTCGTCGTTTCCCCCGAGATCGACGCCGAGCTCCTTTGCCTTCCAGTCGATGGTGCTTTTCCCCGCGAGGTCGGAAACGAGGACCCGCTGGCGGTTGCCCACCCGCTCCGGCCGGATGTGTTCGTAGGCCTGGGGATTCTTCGCGACGGCGTTCACGTGGATCCCTCCCTTGTGGGCAAACGCGCTCGCGCCGACAAAAGGCCGGAAGGGCAGCGGTCTTACATTCGCGACTTCGCTGACGTAGTAAGAGAGGTTCGTAAGCTGGGACAGCGAGGCCTCCGGCAGGCACTTCCGGTCCATCTTGAGCTGGAGATTTCCGATGACGGAGGTCAAATCGGCGTTGCCGCACCTCTCCCCGTAGCCGTTGACCGTTCCCTGAACCATTACCGCCCCCGCCTGGACGGCGGCAAGCGAGTTCGCCACGGCCAGGCCGCAGTCGTTGTGCGCATGGATGCCGAACCGGGCCGCGGGAACGGCGGCGGCGGCGGCGAGGACGGCATCGGTCAGAACATGGGGCATGGTTCCGCCGTTGGTATCGCACAGCACCATCCGATCCGCCCCGGCATCCGCGGCGGTCTTCAGGGTTTCCAGGGCGTAGCCGGGATTGCGACGATACCCGTCGAAGAAATGTTCCGCGTCAAAGATCACCTCCTTGCCCCGTGTTTTCAGGTAACCGATCGACTCCCGGATCATGGCCAGATTCTCTTCGAGCGGGATTCCCAGAATCTCGGTGACGTGCAGATCCCAGCTCTTCCCGACAATGGCGACGGCCGGCGTTTCCGCCATGAGAAGCGTCCGGAGGTTCCCGCAGGCTTCGGGCCGGATACCCGGTTTTCGGGTGCTGCCGAAGGCGGTCAGACGGGCATGCCGGAACGCGACCCCCTTGGCCATCTCAAAAAAGCGGGCATCCTTGGGGTTGGATCCGGGCCACCCCCCCTCGATGTAGTGGAAACCCATCTCGTCGAGCCGCCGGGCGATCCGCATCTTCTCCTCGGCGGTAAAATTGATCTTCTCTCCCTGCGTGCCGTCCCTCAGGGTCGTATCGTAGATGAAAACTTCCCGCTCTTCCATAATCTGTTCCTCGTCCTCTCCGGGGGAAATCCCCCCATGCCCAAACGGCATGAAAACCGGCGGAAACAAAAAATCCGTTATCGGATGAACCTGATAACGGATTTTGTCGCTTTCGCTTTCTTTTCTAGGAAATACTACCCTCCGCCCAGGTCCCGATATGCGGACCCGATAATTATGCCCCCCATGGCGAT
>JAQTRB010000015.1 GCA_028712015.1 Syntrophales bacterium | reverse complement strand
AAGATCTCCGTGCCGGCGGAGATTCTCAGCAAGCCGACAAAATTGACGGACATAGAATTTTCTCTCATTAAATCCCATGCGCAGTCGGGATATGACATCCTGAAGGACATCGAATTCCCCTGGCCGATTGCGAGAATGGTTCTTGAGCATCATGAGAGGGTGAACGGTTCGGGTTATCCGAACGGGTTAACCGGTGACAAACTCCTGATCGAGTCGAAAATTTTGACTGTCGCGGATGTCGTGGAATCCATGTCTTCCTATCGCCCTTACAGACCTGCTCTGGGCATTGATAAAGCCCTGGAAGAAATCAGCACACATAAAGGTGTCTTCTATGATCCGGTGGTGGTCGATGCCTGTATTAGACTCTTCCACGAAAAGGATTATAAAATAATAGATTGACGCTGATTCGAAATCAGCAACGATCAGAAACAATCAAACCTGCAAACGGGTGGAAGGCCGGCTTTTGCCGGTTGACCTGATTATTCCTTCTTGGTAAAGTGCCAACATTCACCCTGTGGGTGATTTGCATCAAGCAATTGATTCATGTGTAAATGAACCGTTAAGAAGCAAATACGAGCGGGGAGGGTTTTCCATGAACTATTTCAGGGGTTTTGTCGGGGGCGGTCTTGTTGTCGCTGCATTCTTCCTGATTCTTGCCGATCTGGCTTGCGCCGAGCGCATCATGATACTGCGTTATAACGATGGTTCTTCTCAAACGGTAAGGCTTGAAAGACCGTCAGAGACGATAAGGCAGATTGAGTTTTCGGATGGGAAGAAAGGTCCGGGACATGACCGGGGATGGCGTTCCGGCATCAGGGTGATTTCGGGAAGCTACGGGCAGAATTGCGGGGCCCGTTACGAGAACGCAACCGATCATCTCGCCACTGTTTGTGATGGGAAAAATGTCTGCGAGTATGTGATCGACTCCAATGTGATCGGAGATCCCGCGCCGGGTTGTTTAAAGAACTACATCGCCGAGTGGCAGTGTGGAGAAGATGGACCCAGGGTGAGCGTGACCGTCAGTCCTGAAGCGGGAAGCGGCAAGAGAGCATTGTTACGATGTCCTCCCAGATGACGAAGTCGTGACGATCGCATCCCAAAACGGATGATGGCCGAACACAGGTTCAACGCCGAAAACGATCGTTTGCCCCCGAAGTCCGCACGGCGCGAAATGTGTCCGAGGCCGGGGATCGGTCCGCCGCCGCTCTATTCCTATCGGTGGGTCAATTTTTCTTCATCAGGTGCCGTACCGCCCTCTCCAAGCCGTCCAGCGTCAGCTCGAACATCGGAAAGATCTTACCGATCGCTTCTACCGTCCAGGTATAATGCCAGTCTGCCTCCGTCTGTGGGTTCAGCCAGACGGCATGCCGGAACAGGCGGGCGAGAAATTTCAGGCGTGCCTCGCTGCTCCGGCTGTCTTTCTGGCCGACGTAGAGGGAGCCGTTTGCCCCCATGAGTTCGTAGGGCGCCATCGACGCGTCCCCCACGATGATCAGCCGGGTGTCGGGATTCCGGCGCGCGAACTCCTCGATCGCCTCCGGACGGAGGTGCCGCTGTGGGTCCGACCAGACGCGCCCGTAGATCGTGTTGTGAAAGTAATAGATCTTCAGATCCTTAAACTGGGAGCGGGCGTAATTGAACAGGGTCTGAACGATATCGACATAGGGGTCCATCGACCAGCCGCCGTTGTCGATCAGCAATATCACCTTGAGGCGATCGGTCAGACGGCGGTCGAAGACGATCGAAATTTCGCCTCCGTTGCGCATTGTTTCGGTGATCGTCTTGGCCACGTTCACGACATCCCTCGGGCCGTGCGGGATCATCCTCCGGAGCCTCTTCAGGGCCTCTCCCATCTGGAGTTCCGTAAGGGGTCCTTCCTGGTTGTAATCCCGGTAGCGCCGCTCCATCGCCACCTTGACGGCGGACTTGTTCCGAGAGGCCCCCCCCACGCGCAGGCCGCCGGGATGATGACCCGAATGGCCGACGGGAGAGGTTCCCCCCGTGCCGATCCAGCGGGTTCCGCCGTGATGCGCCCCCCTCTGATCCTTCAGCCGGTCGAGGAGATACTGGATCAGCTCTTCGGGCGTGTAACGGGCTAGCTGCTTCTCGTCGAGGCCGAACGCCTCCGCCAGCCCCTTGGGTCGTTTCAGCCATTCTTCGAGCAGCGACTTGGCGATGTCGATCCATTCGATATCGCTGATCTCCTCGAAGGGTTCCCCCCGGAAATGGCGGGCAAAAACCTGATCGTAGGTGTCGAAGTACCGTTCGCTTTTGACGAGAATGGAACGAGCCGCCGTGTAGAAATCATCCACGGAGTCGATCACGCCAAGGGCGAGGGCCTTCTGGAGACGGAGAAAAGAGGTAGGCGTAACGGGGACTCCCCGCTCGCGGAGGCTGTAGAAAAAATCGACGAACATGCCTTTCCTCGATCAAACCGTGGAGGGGTTGCCCCGCTGCGGACAGCGTTCGAAAGACAATTCTCGCCCGTTGGTCATCGGCGGGAACCGCCCGTTTGCTGGATCGCTAGATCCAGGTCGACGCTCTTTTTAAAAAGAACCCCGAGGCAGGGGAGATTACCTTTTTCCAGCGATCGCAAGTCGAAATCAGGATCGGCCTGAAGCGCACGGATCCAGTTGATCAATTCCCGGGTGGCCGGCTTCTTCTCGATCCCGCGAAATTCCCGAAGCCGGTAGAAGGCGGCGAGGCAGGCCTTCGCCAGCCCTTCGGAGAGTTTCGGGAAATGAACGTTGAGAATCATCCGCATCATCTCCGGATCGGGAAAGGCGATGTGATGGAAGTTGCAGCGGCCGAGGAAGGGATCGGAGAGATCCTTTTTGGCGTTCGACGTGATGATGATCACGGGTCGGTGCCGGGCCGTGACCGTCCGGTCGATCTCGATGATATCGAACTGCATCTGGTCGAGGATGTCGAGCATGTCGTCCTGGAAATCCGTGTCCGCCTTGTCGATTTCGTCGATCAGCAGAACGGTCCGGCAGTCGGAAACGAACGCCTGGCCGATCTTCCCCATTCGGATGTACTCTTCAATGTTGCTGACCTCCCGTTTGGAGTCTCCGAAGCGACTGTCGTTCAGGCGGGTGAGGGTGTCGTACTGGTAGAGGGCGTCCAGCAGCTTCATGCTGGACTTGACGTTCAGGACGATCAGCGGCATCGCCAGGCTTTCGGCAATGGCGTAAGCGAGCATCGTCTTGCCGGTGCCCGGTTCGCCCTTCAGCAGAAGCGGCATTTCCAAGACGATGGAAACATTAACGATCTTAGCTAGTTCCTCATCGAGGACATATTTTGCGGCGCCTTGGAAACGTGCAGGTTCATTGATCGAATTCATCCGTTCCTCCCTGGTGGATATCGGAGATCTTCTTAGCCAAATTTCCCGAAATTTTCCAGCGCTATTTGTTCGTGTGAGGAAGGGGTAGACCTGGGAACCTGAGGTTCGTACGGCTGATCAAAATGAGATTCTTGATTGTGACCAAATGCATCAGTGCAGACCGGTTGCTTTCACAAATAAATGAAATCGAAACGTTCCAAGTTGATCAATGACCTTTTGAAACATGCCATGAGACATGGTGGAAACCCGCTTGCCTGAGAAGCGCCGACGGCTGATCAGGCGGGCGGGTTTTCAATGGGAACGGATATCATTTTTATCGCACCGGATCCGACGAATTCTTCTCGTCAGTACCCTTTTTCGCAGACTTCCACGGGATAAGAGGGCGCATCCGGATCGATGAAGGGCGCGATCTTTTGCAGGTGCGGCGACGCGGCCAACACGCCTCCGTGAACGGCCAAATGCTCCGCGCTCTCCCATGTTTCGATAAATATGCCGAGGTTGCGCGCACGGTCGACGTAAACGCCGTATTCGATGCAGCCGGGTTCGCGCCTGGTCGCGTCCACCAAATCCCGGATCGCTTCCAGATACTCGTCCATTTTCCCCGGTCGGATGTGCTGCCTGGCAATCACTTTCAGCATAACCCCAACGTCCTTTCTATACGGCCATTTTGCCGTTTCTTCGCTGACGCGCGATGTTCAGCAGGTACTGGTCGGGAATCTCCTGACAATCCACATCGAAGCAGTTCTTGGAACCGGATTCATCGGCGTCGTCCCCGTAGATGACCCTTCTGTTGTTTGCTGCCCCGGCCAGGATTCTCCGCGCCGATTGCTGCGGCGTCTGTATGCCTTCGGGCATTGTCTTTCCTTCCCATATGGCGGTGGCGGTGGTGCCGGGGGTCGCGGAGGAGATTTTGATCCGGTCGTCCCAGAACTCGGCGCGCAGCGAAAGCGTCATGGCGTTCAGCGCGGCCTTCGTGGCGGCGTACATCGACTGATACGGCATATGGTAGAATGCGATACCCGAGATGATATTGACGATCTGGCCGCCGCCCTGTTTCCGCATCAGCGGGATTGCCGCGCGGCATCCGTACAGTGCACCGTAAAAGTTCAGCGCGAACGCCTTTTCCCAGTCGGCGTTGGTCTGCTCCTTAAAGCCAAGCTTCTCCAGCCCGCCCGGATCGGATGGCGCCACGAAAAACCCGAAGAAACCCGCGCCGGCGTTGTTGATCAGGAGATCGATCTTCCCACCGAAGAATTCCACCGCGCCGGCGATCATCGCCCTGACGTTTTCCTCAAGGGTGACGTTGCAGAGGATGCCCTTTACCTTGCCCGGGTACTGCCCTTTCAGCCGGTTCACGTGCTTTTCAAGGTTCGCTTGATTAAAATCGGCCACGACCACCTTTTCCGCGCCGGAGGCCAAGAGCTCTTCAATGAGCGCCAGCCCGATGCCCGACGCCGCGCCTGTGACAACCGCGGTCTTGCCCGCAAAGTATCCTTTGTTTACTTCCATGATTGCCTCCCCTTTGCTTTTGATTGGTCCGGACGGCTACTCGTAACGTTGATGGCTTCGGCAAAGCGTGCAGCGGTCGTAGCGGCCCGAGAACAGGTACTGCATAATGTCCATTGTTTCGCTGTCCTTGTACTGATAAAGTGTCGTCAGGCTGTTGACCCAGTTGTCGCTCTTTGACCAGCCGGCGCCCAGCGCCCGGACGACCGGAACTTCCGCCCACGGGTCGTCGATGGAGGATCGCAGATCGATCGTCGCCGAAGCGGGTTCCCACGTGTAGTATCTCGTTGGGCTGTCGTAGTAGAGGAGCTCCATGTCCGTGAATCCATTTACGCCCATGCGGTATCGATGCAGAAGGCATCCTCCTCCCGTGACGAACGGCTCCTTCCGCGTCATGCAGGCCTCCGCCTCCGCGCGGTAGTCCGGGTCGTTGTACTTTCCGATCTCCAGCTCCACGTCGATCAAACGAACACCCTTGCGCTCGATGAAGCAATGCGCGCTGTCGTCCACGCGCTCGACGACGATCCGCTCGCAAAGCTTCTTTGGAAGCCCCGAGGACTCGCGGCCGGAGTAGGCTCCCATCAGCGCGCCGGGGCCGCTGAGTTGAAGGCTCAGGAAATACACGCCCGACTTGTCCCCGTATTTCGCCAGCAAGCCGATGCCGCCCTCCATGTACCACGGCGCAAAAGTCGGCTCGCGGATGTTCACGATGTAGACATAGAACATCGGATTGGCCGGTTCTACGAGTTCAAGGGGTGGCGGCAATAGGTTTTTGACCTTCGGGTCCGTGATGCCATAGAGAAAGATGCCCTCCTGGCTGTTCATCGCGCCGTCCTTCATGAAACCCGCGATTTTCTCCTTGGGGATGAAGTAGCTTCCAGACTTCATGATCACTATTCTCCTTTCTTTATGGAATCACGCCTCAAAAACAAAAGCCTTGCCGTGGGCGTCCTGGGTCGCCTCGAGGATGCGCCCGCCCTTCGCGGCGTCACCCACGATCCGCACGTTTGGGAACGCCGCCTTAAATTCGTCCACGACGGCCTTGCGGGGTTTTACGCCCATGGCGAGCACGACGGCATCTGCCTCCACGAACACCTTTTCACCGTCTTCCAGCCTCGTCAGCTCCACGCCGTCCGGTCTGACCCGTTCCAACCGGTGACCGGTCAGCACCTTCGGGTCATGCGGTACAATCCGGCTCATCACGTCCGCGACGACCGTTTCGTACATGCCGGGGCCGACGGACGGCAGCATCTCGACCAGCGTCAAACGGCATCCGCGTTCGGCCAGCACCTCGGCCGTCTCGATTCCCGTCATGCCCGAGCCGATCACGGCGATCTTGCCCTTCGGATTCGCGCGGCCCAGCAGCACGTCCTCGGCCGTGAACACATTCTCACCGTCTATGCCCGGGATCGGCGGGACCAAGGGCTCCGCGCCGCAGGCCACAAAAACGCCGCAGGGGTTCAGCGCCTTCACGGATTCGATCGTCGCCTTTTCGTTCAGCCGGACCGCGATTCCGGCCTTTTGCGCCTGTTCACCCAGAGAATCGACGTAGCGCGTGATCTTCTCCTTGCCGTAACCCTTGTCCGCGGTGTTCAGCGTACCGCCCATTCGGGCGCCGTCGTCGAACAACACGGGCGAAAATCCCCGCTCCTTCAGCGTCAGCGCCGCTTCGACGCCGGCCGGCCCCGCCCCGATCACCGCGACGATTCTCCCGGCGCCGTTCTTCACCGGATGGGCGTATTCCCGTTCGCGCCCGGTTACGGGGTTCACCGCGCACTTGACGCGCTTGAGTTTTACGATCTCGCCAAAGCACGCCAGGCAGCCGATGCATTTGCGAATTTCCGCCTCGCGGCCGGAAAAGGCCTTGTTGCACCACTGAGGATCGGCCAGGTGTCCGCGCGCCACCCCGACAAAATCGCAGCATCCCTCTTCCAGAAGTTGCTCGGCGACGGCGGGCTCCTTGATGTTGCATACGGCGATGACCGGGATCTTGACGGCTTTCTTGATTGCCGCCGCCATATGCCTCTTCCAGCCCTGCCGGAAGGTTCCCGGTTCGATACAGCCGATCGTGTAGCAGCTCACGTTGATGGCATCCGCGCTTGCCGCCTCCAGTTCAACCGCGATCTTCACCGCCTCCTGAAGGTCGATGCCGCCTTCGATCATCTCCTCGGCGTTGATGCGGACGGACAGGGGGAATTTCTTCCCGCACCTTTCCCGGATTCCCGCGATGATCTCGGTCAGGAACCGCATGCGGTTCTCGAAGCTTCCGCCGTACTTGTCGCTCCTCAGGTTCATCGCGGGCGAAAGGAATTCGTTGATCAGGTAGCCGTGCGCCCCGTGGAGCTCGACGCCGTCGGCACCCGACCTCTGAACGATCCATGCCGCGTTGATGAATTTCTCGACGAGTTCCTCGCATTCCGCCGTCGTCAGCTCGCGCGGCATGGCGCCGCCCATGGGATTGGCAACGGCGGAAGGGGCAATCGGCTGTTCCCCGATGATGGCCGGCGCGGCTTCGCGTCCCGGGTGCTGGAGCTGGACAAAGATTTTCGTATCGTACTTGTGAATGGTGTCGACCAGCCGCTGAAGCTCCAGAATGTCGGAAGGCTTCCGCGCCGCGAGCTGGCACGGTTCGCCGCCGGCCGGGCCGTCGGCGATTCGGGTGACCTCGGTGGTGATGAGCCCGACGCCGCCCTTCGCCCGAGCCTCGTAATACGCGATGATGTCGTCGTTGACGCCGCCGCCGGGCGCCGCGATAAACACCCCCATCGCGGTCATGACCACCCGGTTGGGAATGGTCACCTGTCCAATGTTCATCGGGCTGCGCAGTTTTTCGTACATGATGGTTACGCCTTTCTCTGTGCCTGTGATCGACGACTCAATCGTCGGATCAGACGACCGCCTCCCTATTTTGCTGCATCTTCTCCAGGACCTTGAGGATATGAAGCAAATACAAAAGAACGAACCCGTTGCAGGCCAGGATCACGCCGACGGCCAGCCCCGGAATCAGGTGCGCAATCAGCATGGATGTGCCGAACATCATGGACAACAGGTTCATGATCAGCTGGGTCGCAAAGAGTTTCGTCAATATGGCCGGACGCGGAGCGCGCGGCTCCTCCGATTTCTTCAGGTTGGGAAGAACAAGTTTCCCCAGCGTGATGGCGCCGCCCAGGATATTCAGGACTCCGACGAGAATCGTCAGAAAAGGGACCAGGACGTCAGGAATGATGCAGGAAACGATTCCCAGGGCCGCGAACAGCAATCCCAATAAAATCATCAGCCACGAACGGGAAAAAGGGCCGATCGGCGTGTTTCCGGATGCCAGCATTTGGACCGCAAACATCACCATCAGAAGCCCCAGCTGCGCGCTTCCCGAAAAAGGGAGCATCCCCAAATTGACCGGAACCAGCAGCACGCCGAGCAGGATCATGAACATGCCCATGAGCAGCAACAGGGACTGTTCCGTGGAAAGCTCGACCCCTCCCTCACGGGGCTTCTCCGCCTCCGGATAGGCTCGATAGATCTTCCGCAGGACAAAAGCAAGATAGACCACGGCGGCTCCAAAAATCAGAACCACGACGGCCGTTGCGGGCGTTGTCAGCAGGCTTTTTCTCCAGATCAGCAGCCCGATCAGCATGGACAACAAATAAACCGACCCGCAGCCGAGAGTCAAATGCCGGAAAATTCCTCCCCGTTTTGCCCAAGAACGGAATTTGTCTGGGGCAAACAACATTTGCAGGAGCAATAGAAACCCTCCCGCGCCGAAACAGATCGACAGCGACAGGCGGGGAGTCTCGCTGAACATGTCGGGAACAAAACAGGTCGCAATCCCCACGGCCGCAATCACCGATCCGACGACAAGCAAAAATTTCGACCTTCGCATGTCGCCGAACGGTGTTTTCCCCAGCGTGATGATCTGCAACGCGAACATGACCAGAAGCAACCCGTACAGACCGTTTTCATAATAGGGGAGCGCCCCGGCGGAGACCGGGAAAAGCAAAACTCCGGAAATCAGCAGCGCCATTCCCGCGACCGACAGAATCACCGCCTCAAGGGGGAGATCCGCCTTTTTGAATATCCTGTATTCCGCCATGTCGTTCGTTTTGATAAAGTGTAGGCAGCGTAACCCGGGATCAATCCCCGCACATCTCTCCTGCACGGTATTGCGGGTCCGCATGTCTCTGATTGGCCATGTGCCACATCGTATCGTCCACTTCAGATGGGTTGGTTCCGATGGCACGAGACATCTTGCGTGCGAAGTCCTCGACGGGCACAATGTTGCGTCCCGCCTCCACGCCTTCGAGAATCTCCTTGGCCGCCTGATCGATGCTGATCGCTTCCGCCGGCTTGGGCAGTTCCATGTGGAGCGTATAGTCCAGAGAGCGGTAGAAGATCATCGTATCCACCGCGCCGGGGCAGACCGTCGTAACCTTGATATTGTGGAACGACATTTCATAGCGGAGGTCCTCGCCGAAGCCCACGACCGCGTACTTCGATGCCGCATAAACGGTCTGATAGGGCAGCGGTACGATCCCGCACACGGAAGCGGTGTTCACGATGTGTCCGAATCCCTGCTTGATCATGATGGGCACGACCGCATGGATGCAGTTCACGACGCCGAACAGGTTCACGTCAAATACGGTATTCCAATCCTCTCTTTTCGTTACGGTGAACGCCTGGCCGAAACCCACGCCCGCATTGCAGAATATGTAGTCGATCGAACCCCGGCTTCCCACATAGCGGATATGCTTCCGGACCGCATCTTCGTCGCGGACGTCCAGGACCTGCGCATGGACGCGTTCGCCGTACTGCCGGAGAGATTCCGCCGCGGCGGCAATGTTCTCCGGGGTCCGACTGCTCATGTACACCTCGGCGCCGCGCGCGAGCAAACCGCGACTCAAGCCCAGTCCGATGCCGGTGGACGCCCCGGTAATGATCGCCGTTTTCCCCTTAAAAAAGCCGTTATCACTTTTTACCGCGCCTTCCATATCCGCCCCCCTTCTTCCTTGAATTTCGCCGAGCCTCTGATGGGATATTACCTAACACGTTTCAACTACAAAAATATCGGTCGTCTGTCAAAGAAATTATGTCAAAGCCCGTTGTGTCGGGACGGGATTGGATTCCGGTCGCATCGATCCGGTTGGGGACTTGAGTCAATCCACATGGCTATTTGGAATGACGCAGCCCCGACAAAAATGCCGTGTGCTCGAATTCAGGAAGGACGAGTTGGGTGATATCTTTCCAATCTGTGTTCCCGGGAATAATAAGATCCTTTAAATCACACTGTGTGCTTTTTCACCCAGGCAACGTACCGGTCCATCCAGGTTTGCAGGAATTGTTTGCTGTCCACGCCGATGTTGCCGGATTCGTCAAATAAACCGTCCTTGGCATGAATGAATGCTTCGGGTTGGGCAAGCGTCGGTACATCCAGAAAAGCCAGAACGTTTCGCAAATGCTGCTGTGCCATTGACGTGCCGATGACGCCGATCGAAGCGCCTAAAACACCGGCCGGTTTTCCTGCCCAAACGTTTTGGCCGTAAGGACGAGAGGCGTGGTCAATTGCGTTCTTGAGCACTCCGGGAATCGAACGGTTGTATTCCGGCGTTACAAACAGAAGACCTTGAACACCCTTGATCTCGTTCTTCAACCGTTTGACGGATTCCGCCTGATTCATGTCGTCGTCCTGATTGTAAAGCGGCAAGTCGTCGATCCGCACCTGCCGGAACATGAATTCCGAAGGAGCCAGCTTTATGATGGCGTTGGCCAGTTTGCGGTTGAATGAATCTTTCCGAAGGCTTCCGACGATGACGGCGATTTTGTATTTGTTCATGGCAACCCCCAAAGTTTTCCATCAAAAATCAAATTCTCAACATTTTAACCATAGCTTTCCTACATTCTCGCATGGTTCTCGAAATCAGTCAATTATGGAATGCCGGAAGGAAACCACGGGAAAAGTCATTTCCGGCATTGCGATGTCGGCATCCCATGTTCATGTTTCAATTCAATCCGTTCCCTGTGGTTTTTCGGATGTCCCGCTGGTGAAATTGTGATAGAAGAGCTGTAAAAGGAAGAATCATGGGAGGAGACATTTGATTTTTCTGCCGGAAGACCGGGAGATCTGCGAGGCGTTTCTGCGATCGATGTATCCGAGCGGCAAGCAAGCATGCTCCATCCCCGAAATGATCGTGAAGGCCGGATATCGTTTTCTCGGCGCTCCCTATCAGGAGGATACGCTGGAACGGGATGGAACCGAGGAGCTCGTCGTCAACCTGCGCGCCTTCGACTGCGTGACATTGGTCGAGAGCGCAATCGTTCTGGCGAACCTGGCCCGTTCGGGGAAGACCTCGTTTCAGGACTTCGCCGCGGCGCTGGAACGGATCCGCTACCGGGGCGGATGCCCAAACGGCTACCCGTCTCGCCTCCACTACTTCACCGACTGGCTATTGGATAACGGCCGCCGGGGCATCCTCCGGGAGATCACGCGGGAACTGGGCGGAACGCCTTTCCGGAAGGATTTTCACGCGCTGACCGACCGCCGGGGGGAGATCCCGTCTCTCCAAGACGCGTCCGCGTTCCGCCGAATGAGGATCGTGGAGGCCGCCTGTTCCCGCCGGACGCTTCATCATATCCCCAAAGCGCGTGTGAGGGAGATGGAAAATCGGATCGAGAGCGGCGACATCATCGCGATCACGACGGACGCGGCGGGAATCGATGTCCGTCACGTGGGAATCGCCGTCCGCGTTCGCCGGGGGCTCCGTCTCCTCCATGCCTCAAGCCGGGCCGGAAAGGTCATCCTCTCCGACGCCACACTGCGCCGCTATCTATTTTCGCATCCGGACCGCATGGGGATCATCGTCGGACGGGTGGTTCCGAAGGCCGCCGGACAAAAACTTTCAAAGGAAAACCAATGAACGACAAGACACCGCAGGACCGTTCCCCCATCCCGAAGAACTATCATTATTTTGTCATGGCCGTGGCCATCGGCATCATCATCGGCACGCTGGGCCCGGTGCTTCTCGAGTATTTCGGCATCATCGATTATGTGAAGAACTGGCCCTGAGCCGTTTCGCCCAGCAACTCCAGCAGGGCGTCCGTCATCGCATCATCAAAGGCCACTTCCCGATAGATCGCCGAAACGAGTCCCGGCGTCAGCGCCAGGAAATCCTGCTCCCGCGGGGTGATGATCATCCCGCCCATGTCGGCCGCACCGGGGCTGATGAGGAGCCTCTCCGGTCCTTGCCGGAAATAGGCGTCCGGCCGGTGTTTCAGCCGAGGAAAAAGGATCAGACGCCAACCCTCCTCGGTGTGTGTGCAAATCATATTCAGCATCGGTTCCTGAGCGGCCGACGTCAAACGGCCGATCGCGCGGATCGCGTTTTCGGCAGCGGCCGTGACGCATTCCTCCTCTCCTCCTTGAATCAACAGGATTCCCCGACCGAGCCCTGCCGTTCGAAAGATCTTTACGCCGTCCGATCGTTTGAAGCCGATCCCTTTTCGCGTCTGCCGAATCTCCTCTTCCACCGGCATCAGTCCGGCGGGGGCCGCCTGAAAATGGAGGTGATCCGGCGCCGAAGCGCCGGCGCCGGGTCCGTTGTAAAAGACGGTCATCCCGGGGCCGAAGTCCGCCGCGAGTCGCAGAAAGATTCCGAGACGATCCGAAAGGGACTGTGGAAGATGACGGATGTGCGTGATTGTCCAATGTCCCGGAAAAATCGGTGCCGGATTGCAGAGGACGAGGTAGTCGTCGCGATAAAAAATGGCCTCCTGCTCCGGAGGGAGGTTCCCGGGGCAGAGAAAGCAGGGACGGCGGCGGATCGACTCGGGATCGAGTTTCGCCCCGCTGCTGACGATTCGCCGGGGATTGAACTGCACCAGGACGCTCCAGCCCTCTCCGCGAATTCGGCGGGTGCGGGCCGCCGAAAGGGCTGCGTATCCTTCAATCAGTCCGGGCCAGTTTTTTTTCTGCCGCGTGAGAAGAGCGTCCGCCAGCTCCCTGAGCGATGTCGCTCCTCCCGTTCCGTCAAACGAGGCAAAACATCGACGAGGCCCGTTGTCGTCCGTCCCATGGTTCTGTGTCATTTCCCGATCACCTTGCAGCCGATCCCGTGGCGTACGGTGGTGCCCCCCATCCGGAACGGTTCCTCTCGGACGAACCGGAAGCCCCGTTTTTCGTACCAGCGGCGCGCCATTTCGTTGGGAACCATCACGCCGACCCAGAGTTCGTCGAGGCCTTCGTTGCGGGCCTTTTCTTCCGCGGCCGTGAGCAGCCTTCCGCCGATTCCTCGCCTCTGAAAGCCCGGCAGGATGTAGAGCGAGGCGAGGTAGATGCGGTTTTCGTTTTTATGAAACTGCGTTCGGGCAAAACCCACCGCTGATCCGTCCGCCTCGCCGATGAAACCGTGAACGTGGCGGCTTTCGTACAAATGGGTCAGAGATTCGATCCGGTATGTCGCCGCATGATAACTCCGCAGGTCCTCTTCGGGGATGAAGGCGCGATAGGCATCCATCCATGACTCCCAGAGGATCCGTCGCACCGCCGACAGGTCGTCTATTCGCCATGGCCGGATCAGGATTTCCATTTCGTTGCCCCGTTCATTCTCCGGCGCGCCCGGATCTCGATCGTCCGAAGCCGGTCCTTGTAGGCATCGTTGCGGTTCGCCTGCTCGATGGAAAGGTTCGCATCCGTATTGCCCTTCCAGCGTCGGCAGAGGTAAAGGCTCTCGTAGATTCGGCCGATCCGGTATTCCCGGGAGATGCGGAGGGCAACCGCATAATCCTCGCCGTAGCCGACGTCGGGAAACCGGATCCCGCGCAGGATCGCCGTGTCGAAAGCGCGCGGCGCCCCCAGGCCGTTGATACGCAGGGCATTGTTCCGCCCGTTTTCATCGGTCCACTCCCGGTGGTCGATCAGACCCGGGGGAATCTCTCGCAGTTTTTCATCGACGATGGTGTAGGAGCCGACAACCAGCGCGCAGTTTCCCCGACGCAGTTTGCGGACGAGGCGCTGTAGAACGGTGTTCCCCCGGTAGAGGTCGTCCGAATCGAGCTGTACCGCGTATCGGCCGCAGACGTTGGAAAAAATAGCCTCGTTCCAGCAGCCGCCGATGGAGAGGTCGCGCCGTTTTGGAACGATGTGTATCAGGGAGGGATGGCGGTCGGTAAGATCCGCGAGAATGGCGGTCGTCCGGTCGGTGGAATGGTTGTCGACGACGATGACATTGAAGGGGAAATCGGTCCGTTGCGCAAGCGCGCTGCTCACCGCGTCGGCCACGGTTCGGGCGCGGTTCCGGACGGGAATGACGACGCTTGCCTCGACGGGAAAGGAGTGATTTGGAATCGGAACGTCTCGGAACGATGGGGGCAGCCAGGCCCCGATTCTCTTGAGATGAAGCGTCGCCGCCTCCTCCATCTCCCGTTGGAACAACCGGTTCCGGGGATCGACGTAGCCGAAGTCTCCCCCGCCGGCCTTTTCGGATGGGGGCGTGGCTGTCGGCCCGGATTCCCCGACGACGGAAAGTCGTTGCGGGAGATGGAAAATCCTGCGGTCGGTCGAGAGTTTCAGCCGAAGGTCGTACCAGCCCGCCCAACGGAACGGCGCAATTTCCCCGTATTTCCGGAGCGCCCGGCGGGCGGCGGCGGTCGAAATCAGGATCAGCGGCCCGAAATCGAAGGTATCGCGGATGCTTCCCGTCTGATAATCGTTCAGCGGATGTTCCCGGAGGAAATTGCCGCGATACTCTGCGTAATCCGCGTAGACCATCCCCGCCCTGGTCGCCGCGGCTGCGGCGACCAGACGATCCGGGGCGCGAGGACCGATCCGGACGTCCGCGCGGAAGAGATAAAGGATGTAGCGGGTTGAAATCCTGGAGAACAGGGCGTTCCACGTCCGACCGGAGCCGGGCTCATCGCAGCCGAGCGCCTCGCAGCGCGGCGGCAACGGCGATACACTGCCGGTTTCGAGAACGACGACTTTGCCGACCAACGGGTTTTCCAGGAATTTTTTCAAAAGCCCCTCGTTCCCGGGACCCGCGTGGCGGGGAAGGACAACGGTGATCATCTGTCATGCCTTCAGGATGAAAAGGGCGTCGGCGACGACGGGTCTGTTTTCCGCGATGATGATCGGGTTCAGATCGATCTCGGCGATCTGCGGGTGGAGCAGCGCGATCCTCCCCACCGCTTGCAGGATTCCGGCGAGGGCGGGCGCATTCACGGCGGGAAGGCCGCGGAATTCGCCCAGCAGCGCCTTTGCCCGGATGTCGACGAGCATCTCCTCCGCTTCCGTGGGTCCCAGAGGAGCCGCGCGGAAGGAGGTGTCGTTCAGCGCCTCCGTGAAGACGCCGCCCAGACCGAACAGCACGCAGGGACCGAAACCGGGGAAGCGAGCCATTCCCGCGACGAATTCGCGCTCGCCCGCGACCATCTCCTGAATCAGGATGGGGACTTCACGGCCCGCGGCGGCGCGGATCGCGCGAAAGGCGTCGCGCACGGCCTGTTCCGTGCGAATATTGAGGGAAATCAGCCCCTTCCCGGTCTTGTGCATGATCTCCCATGCGCAGGCCTTGGCGGCGACGGGCAGTCCCACCCTGTCGGCGATCTTCACGGCGTCGGCTTCGTTTTCGGCGATTCCTTCCCGGGTGACCGGAACGCCGTAGAGGGACAGGAGCCTCTTGGCCTGGAACTCGTCGAGAGCCGTCTGTCCGGCGGCCAGGGCCGCGCGGATGAGTCCCCCGGCCTCCGGCCGTTCCGGGGGCAGCGGCGCCCTTTCGACCGGCTTGCGATCGCGGATCTCCAGATGGCGGAGCAGCGAGGCCATTCCCCAGGCCGCTTTCTCGGGCGAGTTGAAGACGGGGACGTCCCGGTCCATATAACCGGCCGTGTTGTTGTCCTCGCGGCCGAAAAAGGAGGAGACGACCAGCGGCAGGCGGTATTTGGCGGGGATTCCGGCGGCGGCGGTCATGTCCAGCGCCATCTGTTCGTAGAAAGTCTCTTCCGGCAGGTTTCCCGCCAGCTCGCGGACGTGAGGATAGATGCTTTTCAGGAAACCTGAGCCCATCGCGCCGTGGACGCAGATCGC
>JAQTRB010000216.1 GCA_028712015.1 Syntrophales bacterium | reverse complement strand
GTCTCCCCGGAGTTCCGAGAATCGATGAAGGCCCGTTGGGAGGATGCCCGGCGGGGCGTCTTTCCGCCCTTCGAAATGGAGATCCGGGCCAAAGACGGATCGAAGAGAATCCTGCTGATCATGATGGGGCCGGTTCGGGGGAGCGACCGCTATGTCGTCGTCCAAAGGGACGTCACTGAACTGAAGAATCTCGAGGAACGGTTCTATGAAAGCCAGAAGCTGGCGGCGATCGGACAGCTCTCCGCCGGGATCGCCCACGAGGTCCGCAACCCCCTCTCGTCGATCAAGATGAGTCTCCAGATTCTGGAGAAGAGGCTCCATCCGACAGGAAACGATCTCAAGCGTTTCGAAATCGCGCTGCGGGAGGTGGAACATCTGGAGAAGCTGGTCAACGATGTCCTGATCTTCGCGCGGCCGGCGCCGCCGCGGAAGGAGCCGATCGATATCCGGAAGGTGATCGGGGATGCCCTCGCGATGGCGGAAAAGGGGATCGCGGACAAAAAAATCCGGGTGCGGACCCATTTCCCCGATTCCATTCCGCTCCTGCGGCTCGATGCCGCCATGCTGGAGCAGGCCCTGCTGAACCTGATCCTCAACGCGCTGGATGCGATGGAGGAGGAAGGCATTTTGACGGTTTCGGTCCAACCGACGAGGGACGGGGAATCCGGAGTGGAGATCGAAATTGCCGACAACGGCTGCGGCATTGAAGAGAAGGATATGCGGCATCTCTTTAACCCCTTTTTCACCCGCAAGCGTTTCGGGACCGGGCTCGGATTGACCCAGGTGAAAAAGATTGTTGACCTGCATCAGGGAATCGTGGATATCTTCAGCGCCGCGGGGGAGGGGACACGGGTGAGGATCCGTTTCCCCGTGCAAACAAAAAATCCGGTCGGACCCGCCGTGGACGGCCGGAGTGACGAGTGGGACCGAGGTGGAAAGTGATGTCGAAAATTCTCGTGATCGATGACGACCGTTCCATCCGCGAGACGCTTGAACTGTATCTCACCGAAGAGGGCTATGAGGTGGTGACCGCTGCGACCGGCACCGAGGGGCTCAACCGATTTGTCGAGACGTCGCCGGATGTGGTCATCCTCGACATCCGGCTTCCCGATGTGGACGGATTCACCGTTCTGGAGGATCTGCGCGAGGACGAAGAGAACGTCAAGGTGATCATGATCACCGCCCACCATGACATGGATTCGACGATCAATGCAATGAAAGGCGGGGCTTTCGACTACATCCACAAACCGGTCAACGTCGACGAGCTGGACATGGCCATCCAAAAGGCCCTGAAAACCCGTGAAATGGAACAAAAGATCGACGGTCTGCTGATGGAGCCGTCCCGCCACTTCAAGGTGGGGGACATCATCGGCGCCGGGAAGGAAATGCGCGAGATCTTCAAGACGATCGGCGTCGTTTCGCAGAACCGCACAACGATCCTGATTCAGGGGGAGAGCGGCACCGGGAAGGAACTGATCGCCAAGGTGATCCACCACAACACGGCTTGCGATGAGCCCTACATTGCGGTGAACTGTTCGGCGATCGTCGAGACGCTGCTGGAGTCCGAACTGTTCGGCCACGAAAAGGGTTCCTTTACCGGCGCAATCGCGCGGAAGTTGGGAAAGTTCGAACTGGCGCGCTACGGCACGGTGTTTCGGGACGAGATCAGCGAAATGTCTCTGAACCTGCAGGCCAAACTGCTGAGGGTTCTCCAGGAGATGGAGTTCGAACGGGTGGGCGGCAAGGATCGGGTCCGGGTCCATGCGCGGATCATCGCTGGCACGAACAAGGATCTCAGGACAATGGTCCGCGAGGGCAAATTCCGGGACGACCTCTTTTACCGTCTCAACATCGTGGCCATCACCCTTCCGCCGCTGCGGGAGCGCCCGGAAGACATCCCGGATCTGGTCCAGTACCTGCTGGCCAAGATCAATATCGACCTGCACAAGCGGATCGTGGGGGTCTCCGAAGAGATGATGGGGATTTTTTTGAAATATCGCTGGCCGGGCAATGTCCGGGAGCTGGAAAATCTCCTCGTCCGGGCGGCCGTCGTCGCCAAGGGGCAGATCCTGGTCCGGGGCGATTTCCCCGAACTGGCGGAAGAGCCCCCGCCGGTGGCGGCGCAAGAGCAGGCGCCCCCGGAGCGGAGCGGGGACGGCAAACTTCCCACGCTGGACGACATTGAAGAACGGTACATCCGCAAGGTGATTCGCGAAAGCGGGAAGAACAAGGGCGAGATCTGTGAAATTCTCGGCATCTCCCGCCCGACGTTCGAGCGGAAGCTGGAGAAATACGGCATCGTTTATGAAAAGGAGGGGTGAACGCAAGTTCTTCTGATCATGGGTAAAAGCATCCGGCCATGAAAATTCTATCCGCCGAATTTGTTCTTTCCGCCAAAGAACCCGTCCACTATCCGCCGGCGGTTCTCCCCGAAATTGCCTTCGCCGGACGGTCCAACGTCGGGAAATCCTCGTTGATCAATACCCTCCTCAACCGTAAGAAATTGGCCCGGACCAGCAACACCCCGGGTCGAACGCAGGAGATCAATTTCTTCCGTGTCAACGACCGGTTGAACTTTGTCGATCTTCCCGGATACGGCTATGCGAAGGTTCCCGAGACCATCAGGAAACAATGGGGGCCGATGGTTGAAACCTATCTCCGCGAACGGCGGACCCTCAAGCTTGTCGTGCTGATTCTCGATATCAGAAGGGAGCCGTCGGAAGAGGACCGCCAGCTGATCGACTGGTTGCGTTTTTACCGCCTCCGCTGTCTCGTTGTGCTGACCAAAATAGACAAGGTGTCGCGAAACGTCCTCACGGAAAAGCGGCGGCGGATCGGCCGGGAGATGGACGGTCCGCTGCCGCCGGTTCCCTTTTCAGCCAAAACGGGAGAGGGTAAAGAGCCCCTCTGGCGGGAAATCCGAAAAGCCGCCGAATGGCCGGGCGCGGAGGTCTCCTGACGTCTCTTGCGGTTTTTCCCGGAACAGGGATTGTTTCTTCCGCGGCGACTCTCCGGGGAGCGCCTGTCTCGCGCGCGTTGGGCGATCCGAGATCTTGACATTCCGGGATCGATCAGGTATGAAACCCGTGATTCGAAACAGTCGACGCTATAAGTATTTGAAACTGTTATGGATGTGTAAGATTGTGCCCGGATAACGTACCATAGGCCGTTCAGAGCGCCGCCGCGGTCTGAGCGATAGGAGAATCACAGATCATGACCAAGGCCATTTCCCCCTACCTCGAGATGTCGCAGGCGATTGCGGATGCCGGCGGCGAGGCGTTCAAAAAGTGTTACCAGTGCGGGACCTGCACCGGGACGTGTCCCTGGAGTCCGATCACGGATTTCAGCATCCGCAAGCTCATCCGACTGAGTCAGTTCGGTTTTGACGGGATCGAAGACCTCATGTGGGGTTGCACCACCTGCAAGTTCTGCGTGGACCGATGTCCGCGAGGGGTGGAGATCATCGATCTGGTGAAGTCCATCCGGAACATGTATTCGGGCGGGGGGATGCTTCCGATGAGCCTCCGGTCGTTCGTGGGGAGCCTTTCGGCCAGGGGGAATCCGTGGTCGGGCGACGCGGAAAAGCGCAACGACTGGGGAAAGGGCCGGTATCCTCTCTATGCGGAGGGGATGGAGTATCTCTACTGGACCTGCTGCACCGTCTGTTACGATCCGAGGAACTCCCTCGTGGCGAAGGCCTCGGCGGAGATCCTCGAAAAGTCGGGTCTACGCTGGGGGCTTCCCGGAACGGATGCCCAGTGCTGCGGGGAGAGTGTCCGAAAGGTAGGCGATTTCGATCTCTTCGAGCGGTTGCGCCAGAACAATCGG
>JAQTRB010000014.1 GCA_028712015.1 Syntrophales bacterium | reverse complement strand
AGGGCTATATCTCCGGGGAGACCCTGATGCGGGTTGGCCATCCGCAAGAATATCTGGTGATCAGCACCTGGAAGGACATCGATGCCTGGAATGCCTGGCTGACCAGTCCGGAAAGGAAGGAGATCCAGCAACAGATCGACATCCTGGGGACGCCGACTGAATTTGAGGTGTACGAGTACCTGTAACCGGGAGATGGGTGAATTCAACTTCGGGACTGCGAATGTACCGACGTGCAGAGGAAGGAGGATCATACGATGAATCTGATCGTCGAACGTGTGGATGTGTGGGCGGCAACGATTGAAGACAGACCCGGAGGCTTGGCGAAGATACTCACCGGTCTGCGGGACGCGGGCGCGGATCTCGACTTTGTTATTGCGAGGCGGGCTCCGGAGAAGCCCGGTACGGGAGTCGTATTTATCACTCCGCTGCGCGGCGATGCGGAGATCGCCGCAGCTTCGACGCTGGGCTTCAACGTCACAAGCAGCCTCAATTCATTGCGGATCGAGGGTGATAACAGGCCCGGCGTCGCCGCGGAACTGGCAAAAAAACTCGCGGATGCCGGGCTCAATCTCCACGGGCTTTCGGCGGCCGTGATCGGGACAAAGTTCATCCTTTATATCGGTTTGGACTGTGCCGAAGACGCCGCAAAAGCGGCCGGTATCCTCAAGAAGGGATAGCAAAGCAGGATCGAAACACCGCCCAACAGCGGACATCGGGACGATCCGTTCCGTTTTGGAACCGGTCCGGAAGAGAAGCATGCCCGGGCAGAGGAGCGTAAAGGGAACCTTCTCCTCTGCCTCGGTGGGCCTGCCCTATGCCTTGCCCGACTTCGGCCGGATGAGCAGAACGGGTACGTCCGAATCGTGCAGCACCCGGAGTGCCACGCTGCCGAACATCAACTTCTTCATTCCGCTGTAGCCGTGGGTGGCAATCACGATCAGATCGATTCCTTTGCTCTTCACATGTTCGTTAATGATGCCCGCGGCGTCCCCTTCCCTGATTTCCGTATTCACGACGATTCCCTCCGAAGAAATCCGCGATCGGACCTCTTCGAGATACTTTTCATACATTTCGAATCGGGATCTTCTGTACACCGGCAAGTCGAGCCCTTCCGACGCCGCGAGCGTCGAGATGGCAACGACCGAAAGAAGGGTGACCTCCTTCACCATGCCTCCTTTAATCAGCCTTTCGACCTCCTTCAGCGCGCTTTCGGCCACTGCGGAACCGTCCAACGGAACAAGAATCTTCGTATACATCACCCGCACCTCCTTTTCTTCTCAAAATCTATTTCCGGATCGGCAACCCCTGACCTTTGGCTTCTTCCATCACCATTTCCGCTACCCGGCGATGAAATTTACAATTCCTGCCGGGAGGCTTTTAAATTCCTGGCCATGATCCAGTCATATAGAGCGGGAGACATCTTGCACAGCAGATGCGATAGTTTACCTACTGCCGACAGCACAATCAACCTTTTTCTGCTTATGACCCCGTCATACACGGCATCGGCCACGAGGTCGGGCGAGGACTCTTTCCCGCACTGGGTCCGGGATTCCCTGGCCATTCCCCCGTCACCGGCCAACGCCCTGCTCTGGAGATTGGTTTTTGTGAAGCCCGGGCAAACGATCATGACGTGAACGCCCTGATTCTTCAGCTCCGCCCGCAACGTGTTGAAAAAACCGTGGAGGGCATGCTTGCTTGCACAGTACCCCGTTCTGCCCAGCACGGGGGCGAATCCCGCCACGCTGGAGATCGCGACAATCGACCCTTTTCTTTCCAGCAGATTCGGCAGCGCCGCCTTGGTGCAGTTCACATATCCGAAAAAATTCACGTCCATCACTTTTCGCAGCACCGATACGGTGCAATCGATGAACTGCGCCCGCAGTGTCGTGCCGGCGCAGTTCACCAGGACATCGATGCCGCCGTGGCGCCGAATCACATCCTCCATGACTCGGGCGCAGGAGGCCTCCTGCGTCACGTCGCAGACGATCGAAAATGCGTCGATGCCTTGCCTCCGGAGCGCGTCCGCCTGTTGCTGCAGCGCATCTTCATTCATGTCCAGCAAAACGATTTTTGCGCTTTCCCTGCCGAACCGCTGACAGATGGCCGCCCCGATGCCGCTGGCCGCGCCCGTCACGACGATGATCCTTCCTTTCATGCACTCACCTGATGATCCGTCATTCCTGAAAAAAGTGTGTTGAAATTGCCGGATTGGCGGTATAGTGGGGCCGCCTATATGAAGAACTTTGTAGCCTCCATCAGCAGCGTTTGTTTATATTCGATCTTCCTCGGGTGCAGCCAGGAGAGCCTCATCTTCTATCCCGAAACCCTCCCACCGGGTTTCCGCTACGCCTTCTCTCAAACCTTTGAAGAACTGAACGTGCCCGTGGAGGGGGCAATCCTGAATGCCCTCCTTTTCAAGGCCCCGAATCCCAAAGGCGCCATTCTCTATTTCCACGGCAACGCGGGCAGCCTGCGGACCTGGGGCGAGGTGGCTCAGGACTTCACCTCCCGGGGATACGATATCCTGATCCCGGACTACCGGGGATTCGGCAAGAGCACCGGACGGATCACAAATGAAAAAGACCTGTTGAACGACGGCATGGCCGTCTACCGGTGGTTGGCCAAAACGACGCCGGAGGATCGGATCGTCATTTACGGGCGGTCGATCGGAACGGGGGTTGCGGCTCCCGTCGCCCGCGCGGCGAAATCCCGAATGCTGCTGCTGGAAACCCCCTTCCTGAGCCTCGTTGACCTGGCGTCATTTCACTACCCGCTCGTACCCCGGTCGATCCTTTCACTCTACCTGAAATACCCGCTACGAACGGACCGCATCATCGGGGAGATCGCCTGCCCCGTGTACCTGCTCCACGGGACGAGAGACGAGATCGTCCCTTTCGACCACAGCGTCCGGCTGGAAAGGTTGATCCACTCCCCGCACCGGTTGATCCGGATCGAGGGGGGTGGACACAACAACCTGAGCGATTACGACCTTTTCAACCGCGAACTGGACCAGATTCTCCGCTAGCCGGTCCCGGATCGTTTCACCTCCCCTTCTCCGCGATCTTCGCCCAGGCGTCCCGCAGTGTCACGGTCCGGTTGAAGACCGGCGTTCTTTCCGGGGAATCCCCCGAATCCGGGCAGAAGTAACCCAAACGCTCGAACTGGAATCGTTGTCCCGGCGTCGCGGCGGCAAGGCTCGGCTCCAACCGGCAATCCTTCAGGATCTCCAGCGACTTCGGATTCAAATATTCCGTAAACTCCCCCGGTTCCGATAGCGCGTCCGGAACGCGAAAGAGGCGGTCGTAGAGCCGGACCTCCACCGGAACGGCATGGGGCGCCGACACCCAGTGGACCGTCGCGTCGACCTTCCGGCCGTCCGGGGCAAAACCACTGCGCGTTTGTGGATCATAGGTGCAGTGGACCTCGGCAACTTCTTCGGTGGCCGGGTCCTTCACCACACCGACGCAGCGGATAAAGTATCCGTAGCGCAGACGCACCTCGCGGCCGGGGGCAAGCCGGAAGAATTTCTTCGGCGGTTCCTCCATGAAGTCCTCCCGCTCGATGAACAGATTCCGAGAGAAAGGGACCTGCCGGGAACCCATTTCGGCATTTTTCGGATGATAGGGGCAGTCGAACATCTCGACCTCTCCCTCCGGATAGTTGTCGATCACGACCCGCAGCGGCCGCAGCACGGCCATGACGCGGAGCGCCTTTTCGTTCAGGTCATCCCGAACACAGTTCTCCAGGAGTGCCATGTCGATCAGGCTGTCGTTTTTCGACACCCCGATCTTCTCGCAGAATTTACGGATCGCCTCGGGGGTAAACCCCCGGCGGCGCATCCCCGACAGTGTCGGCATCTGCGGATCGTCCCAGCCCCCGACCACCCCCGTCTCGACCAACTCCAGCAGCTTGCGCTTGCTCATCACCGTGTAGCTCAGGTTCAGACGGGCGAATTCGATCTGCCGCGGGCGGGGCTTCTCGACCAGTTGATCCAGGAACCAGTCGTACAGCGGCCGGTTGTTCTCGAACTCCAACGTGCAGATCGAGTGGGTGATCCCCTCAATGTAATCCGAAAGGCAGTGGGCAAAGTCGTACATCGGGTAGATGCACCAGGCGTCGCCGGTCCGGTAATGGCTCTCCTTCTTGATCCGGTACATGATCGGATCGCGCATCGTGACGTTGGGGGAACCCATGTCGATTTTCGCCCGGAGGACGCGGCTGCCGTCCGCGAATTCCCCGGCCCGCATCCGCACGAAGAGGTCCAGATTCTCCGCAACCGTACGGTTGCGGAAGGGGCTCTCCTTCCCCGGCTCAGTCAGGGTGCCCCGGTATTCCCGGATCTGGTCGGCGTTCAGGTCGCAGACGTATGCCAAACCTTTGCGGATGAGCTGAAGGGCGTATTGATAGAGTTTCTCGTAGTAGTCGGAGGCATAGTAGAGGCGGTCCTCCCAGTCGAAACCCAGCCACTTCACGTCCCGGACGATCGACTCCACGTATTCCATGCTTTCCCCGCTGGGATCCGTGTCGTCCAACCGCAAGTTGCAGGTTCCCCCGTACTGGGTGGCAAGCCCGAAATTGAGGCAGATGGATTTCGCGTGTCCGATGTGGGGGTAACCGTTCGGTTCGGGCGGGAAACGGGTGGCCACTCGCCCCTGGTGCTTGCCGGTTTTGATGTCGTCGTCGATGATGTTCCGGATAAAATCGGAGGGAAGAGATGGATCGGTCTGCGTCATAGGTCGAATTTCCTTTCGATGGGTTGATCGGTCATTCCGATTCTTCTATTTTATTTTGTTCATCCGGCTGTTGCTTGCGTCTTTCCGGTTTATTTACATCTAAACAACCTGTAATGAAAGTTAAAACATCGATTTCTATTTGAGACAAAACATAAACCGCAAAAGAAGGCAGGGCAGATTGAGATCTCCGTCTACGGCCGCTTTTGAACGATGGCTCTATGAAAAACAACTGGCAATTGGAAATGTTTGGTGCCGGCTATTGACGACCGACCTCAGATAACCACGAAAAGCCCCTTGATTCTTTCCGCCGGAACCCGTAGAAAGACGGTATTGGATGGTGCCATGACGGCATCAATGGGAGCCATGATGGATGCGAAGATAAATCGGGAGGCGCATATCTTCTGTAGACGAGGATTTCTGATGAGCAGCCTGGCCCTGGCACTTTCGTTGGCCGCGCCCGGATCGGTATCCGCCAGCGTGGTCAAGGCAAAAGGCGCTCTAAAAAACAAAAAACCGCAGAAGGGTTGCGTCCTCTCGTATAGCCAGACCGGTTACACGGAGCGCTACGGTAAATTGATTGCCCGATGCTGGGAAAAGCAAGGGTTGACCGTCATGACCGGCAATCTAAAGCAGGCCGACCGATCCGCCCTGGCAAACTATGATTTGATCGCCATAGGCGCCCCGGTACATTATTTCGATGTTCCGAAAAATGTACAGGATTGGCTCACCGAGATCCCGTCCATCAACGGGATCGGCGTGGTTTCCTATGTCAGCTTTGGGGGGAATGGCAACGGTCAGCACAATGCAGCCGTGAACATTCTCGAAGCCTTGACAAATCGGGGTGGAATCCCTCTGGGCATGGATACCTTCGGGAATATGAGCGCCTATCCACCCACTTGGTCTATGGGCAATGAAGCGCAAACTCTCAAATTTCGCGACAAGCCGGATCAGGCAACCTATGCGCGCGTACGAGCCTTAGCCTCCGATGTGCTCGGCCGTTATGCGTCGGGACAGGGCATAACCGTTCAAAGTGAGCCAAGCTTCAGCGGACTCTTCAAAGGCGGCATTTCCCGATGGGTTGCCAAGGCAACGATTGGTCGGCACGAAATGGATACGAAACTCTGTATCCGGTGTGGAACCTGCGTGAACCGTTGCCCCGTGGGGGCCATCGATCTGGCGATCCCCCGCATCGATACCAAGCGATGCATCCTGTGCTTCGGTTGCTTGAACAACTGCCCGACCGGGGCGCATGTCATGACCACCTTCGGCAAGAAGATCTACAGTTTTGCCGAGCTCCTCAAACGCCATAAGATCGCCATTCAAGAGCCTCGTCCAATTGATGGATAAGAAACTACTTTTTTGTGGATGCAAACAAACCCTATTCATCGTCGCTCACGATGAACCGAACTCGAACCGGAGACATTCTCCATGGCTGATTACACGGAAACACCTGCAGGATGGAAGGAGCTTCCCCCCGAAGAGATCGCGGCTTTCATGAATCGCTTCAGCGAAGGAACGCTCCCGGGTCTTCTGGGATTCATGCTGGTATCGGTATCGAAGCAAGTCGTCCTTGCCCGCATGGAGATCAAGAAGCACCACCTGGCTCCGAACCAATACCTGCATGCGGCATCCGTCATCGCGCTGGCCGATTCGACCTGCGGCTATGCGACCATGGTCAACCTCCCCGAAGGAGCAGCGGGATTCACGACCATTGAACTCAAGACCAACTTTCTCGGCACAGCTCGCGACGGTGCCATTCTCTGCGAGGGAAAGCCGGCTCATCTCGGGAGACGTACGCAGGTCTGGGATGCTCGCGTCTGGAATGAAACGTCACGCAGGGACATTGCCCTCTTCCGCTGCACCCAGATGATTCTGCCCAAGCAGTCGTGAATAACATCTCGGGCAACACAAATTGGAGGCCACAATGAAGAAATCCATAGGTGCAAATACGATCGTATACCCGACCCCGGTCCTGATCGTGGGAACTTATGACGCCAAAGGAAAGCCGAATGTCATGGCTGTTGCTTGGGGCGGCATCTGTTGTTCCGATCCACCCTGCGTTGCCATTGCCTTGAGAAAGGCGACCTATACCTATGGAAACATTGTTCTGCGGAAAGCCTTTACGGTAAGCATCCCTTCCGAGAAACACGCCCGTGTCGCCGATTATTTCGGGATAGCCTCGGGGAGAAATGCGAACAAGTTTGAAGTATCCGGCCTGACCGCGGTCAAGAGTGTCTTGGTCGATGCCCCCTATATTGAAGAATTTCCCCTTGTTCTTGAGTGTAAGCTGATTCATCAGGTCGAGATCGGGTTACATACCCAGTTTATCGGGGAAATTTTGGACATCAAAGCCGAGGAAGGGGTACTCGACGAAAAAGGGATGCCGGATATTGAGAAGGTGCGGCCGTTCTTCTATGATCCCGGAGTTTATGCTTATTACAGAATCGGAGAATTTCTGGGAGAGGCTTTTTCCATTGGAAAGGACTTGAAGAAGAAGGCATAGAGCCACTCGATGACCATAAAAGATGGACATATAAATCTCTTTCATGGTTCGGCTGAAGATCACATTTGAACAGTCACGGGTTAGACTGTTCGCGCGTTCCACAGATGGTTTCTCGTCCTGTAAAAGTTCAGCGGTTCACAGCCGGGGGCGTTCTTCTGTTCCCGGAATGGGAAAGAATTGCAGGGATGAAACGCTATATCCGATTATTTAGAAACGTCGTCAATTGGTGGAAACACTTCGCGGTCAAAATCGGCGTGAATCGTGAAAACCCGGTTGTGTTCCATCTGCGAAACGGGGTGACGCTGGAAGTTCCGGTGATCCTGTACCACGAATTCAAGGAAATCTTCCTTGAGGACTGTTACCTGCAAGGTTTGGAGGAATCCCTGCCGGACGCCCCCATCGTATTGGATATCGGTGCAAACGCGGGGTTTTTCAGCCTCTACCTCGCGAGCATACGGCCGCGGGCAAGAATCGTCTGCTGTGAACCAATCCCGGTCAATTTTGCGCAGTTGTCGAGAAACAAGGCCATCAATCCGAACCTGGACATCACGACCCTGCCGGTCGCCGTGTACGGCCGCAGCGGCAGCATGACGCTTCAGCTTCAATGGGAAGATGCCTTGTCGACCGCCGCCACGGTGCTGCCTATCGAAGGGAGAATCCCGATGGACGTCCCGTGCATCAGCCTGAAAGACCTCATCGACAGGCACGACCTCGACCGGGTCGATCTTTTGAAGATGGATTGCGAGGGATCGGAGTATTCGATTTTGTACCGGTGCCCCGCGGAATATCTGAAGCGGATCGGGAAAATGGCGGCGGAAGTTCACATCGGAAGCGAACCGGATCACAATATCGCGGCTTTGTCGTCTTTTCTTACGGCCCGCGGATTTCGGATACAAACTGCAGGGCACATGCTGTGGGCCCTGTCCATCGATTGGCAGAGAAGGGAAGTTCGATCATGAGAACGGGGTTTCGGAAGAAGACCAAGATCGTCGCGACGATCTCCGATCGGCACTGCGAAGTGCCGTTTCTTTCGGAGCTCTACCGCGCGGGGATGGACTTGGTGAGAATCAATACCGCTCATCAGGATATCGAAGGGTCGCTGGCCATCATCCGCAACGTCCGGCAGGTATCCGATCACATCGCGCTGATGATCGACACCAAAGGTCCGGAGGTCCGGACCACGCGGACCCCGGGTGAAATCGTTCTCACCAGGGGGGACCTCGTAACGTTCCGGGGGGACCCGGACAGGGAATCGTCGCGGGAAGGCGTCTTTGTGAGCTATCGGCGGTTCGTCGACGAGGTGCCGGTCGGCAGCCGCATCCTTATTGACGACGGGTATCTGGAACTTCAGGTCCGGGAAAGAAAGGGCGACGCGCTGATCTGCGAGGCGCTCAACAACGGCCGGATCGAGGGGCGAAAGAGCGTGAACGTCCCGCGGACAAATTTCAATCTTCCCGCCCTGAGCGAGAAGGATCGAACGTATATCCGATTTGCCGCCGAGCAGGACTGTGATTTCATTGCCCATTCCTTCGTGCGTCGCAAAGAGGATGTTCAGGCTGTTCAGGCGATCCTCGACGAGTGCAAAAGCCCGATCAAGATCATCGCCAAGATCGAAAACCAGGAAGGGGTGAACCACATCGACGAGATCCTCGATCACGTCTATGGCGTGATGGTCGCCCGTGGAGATCTGGCCATCGAAATTCCCTACGAGCGGGTGCCGGGCATCCAGAAAATGCTGATCAACAAGTGCATCTCCCACCGCAAACCGGTCATCATCGCGACCCAGATGCTCGACTCCATGATCCGCAATCCCCGGCCCACCCGGGCCGAAGTGAGCGATATCGCCAACGCCATCTACGACAAGACCGACGCCATTATGCTGAGCGGAGAAACGGCCGGCGGATTATATCCCCTGGAGTCGGTGACGACGATGGCCCGCGTCGCCGCCGAGGTCGAGAAGTCGCGCAGCGACATCCACGAGACGCCGATCGTCGTCCTCACCAACGAGAGGTCGGCTTTTCTCACCAAGACGGCCGTGGAGGCGGCCCTCAGATTGGGGGCGCGCGCGATCATCGCCGATACGTCGTCGGGAAATTCCATTCGCAATATGGCCGGTTTCCGCGGCCGCAAACCGGTATTCGCCCATTGCTACGATCGGCATGTGGTAAGGCAGTTGGCCCTGTCGTTCGGCGTTTTTGCAGAATACATCGAAAAGACGACCGACAGTCGGGATTTTGTTCACCGGGCGTTGACGAGCCACCTGGAAAGCGGCACTCTCAAGCAAGATGATCTCGTTGTCGTGATCGCCGGGAACTTCGGCGACAGTTACGGAGCCTCGTTCATCGAGATCAGTCCCGTGAGGCTTCTGCTGACGGAGACATAGTCGGACTTTAGGGGGGAATCATGGACTCGCAAATGAAAGTTGCCGTCGTCACCGGTGCGGGAACGGGTATCGGCAAGGCCGCGGCCCTTGCGCTGTTGAAGGCGGGTTACGGTGTCGTGCTGACCGGACGCCGCGCGGAGCTTCTGGAAAAAACATCGATGGAATCGGCGGCGGGCGCGCGTGCGTTGGTGGTTCAAGCCGATGTCACCGACCCGGAATCGGTGCGGATACTCTTTCAAAAAACGAAAGAGGCGTTCGGACGCGTCGATCTGCTGTTCAACAATGCCGGCGTCGGCGCCCCCGGAATCCCGTTCGAGGACCTCGCCTATGAACATTGGAAGCCGGTGGTGGATACCAACCTCACGGGCATGTTCCTCTGCGCGCAGGAGGCCTTCCGGATGATGAAAAGCCAGAAGCCGCGCGGCGGGCGAATCATCAACAACGGATCGATCTCGGCCCACGCGCCGCGGCCGGATTCCGCGCCCTACACGTCGACCAAGCACGGCGTCACCGGGCTGACCAGGAGCATCTCGCTCGACGGCAGAAAGTACGATATCGCCTGCGGCCAGATCGACATCGGTAACGCGCTGACCGAACTTTCGGCGCGCATGGCCAAGGGCGTGAAGCAGGCCGGCGGCGAAACGTCGCCGGAGGCGATGATGGACGTGAAGCATGTCGGCGATGCCGTCGTTTATATGGCGGGGCTGCCGCTCGACGTCAACATCCAGTTCATGACGATCATGGCAACGAAGATGCCTTTCATCGGTCGGGGTTGAGCCGGCAACGTTGCGGGACACCGTCTTGCATTTGGCCTTCGTGCCGCTGCCCGTTTGGTCCCCTGCCCCGCAACCTCCGGGGCGGGGAACAAAATACGGCGATTACGATGTCCGGAGACGGGAAAGGGCTTCGATCCGCTCCTCGAGCGGCGGATGGGTCATAAAAAGTCGTCGCCAGCCGGAACCCCGGCCGCCCGAGATGCCGAAGGCGGCCATTTGATCGGGCAGGTGAGGCAACTGCACCGACTTCTGGAGTCGCCGGAGGGCGGCAATCATCTTGTCGCGTCCCGCCAGACCGGCACTGCCCGCGTCCGCCCTAAACTCCCTCTGCCGGCTGAACCACATGACGATGACGCTGGCCAGGATGCCGAAGACGACCTGGGCGATGATCGTCGTGATCATGAAGGCCGGTCCATGACCCCGCTCGGTCTTGAAGACGACCCGATCGACGAAATGGCCGACGACACGGGAGAAGAAAATTACAAAAGTGTTGACCACCCCCTGGATCAGCGTCAGGGTCACCATGTCGCCGTTGGCCACGTGGCTGATTTCGTGCCCTAGAACGGCCTCCACTTCATCGCGGTTCAGGGACCGGAGCAGGCCGGTGCTCACGGCGACCAGGGCGCTGTTCCGTCGCATGCCGGTTGC
Organism: Syntrophales bacterium; assembly: GCA_028712015.1. Lineage (GTDB taxonomy): Bacteria > Desulfobacterota > Syntrophia > Syntrophales > UBA5619 > UBA5619. The sequence continues at coordinate 4,928 of JAQTRB010000014.1, read as the reverse complement.
GAAGGCGTTGGGGTCCGGCGCCTCGTACAGGGCTACCTCCGGCATGCCGATGCCCGCCCGCTCCGCCTGACGCTTTACCGTCTGGACGAGCCACGCTTCATCGATATTGCGGGGCGATACAATGACCTCGGCGCCCGTCATCCGTTTGGCCGTCCATTTCGACATGGCCAGCGAGATGAAGGCGCCGCCGAATCCGAAGACGGCGGCGAAGACCAGCAGATTCCGCAAGTCCAGATCGATCCCCTGGGCGTCAAGGACACGGTCGATCCCCAGCAGGGTGAGGACAATGCTGAGAATCAGGATGACGGCCAGGTTGGTCAAGATAAACAAGAAGATTCGTTTCACGGTTCCCTCATCCTTCCTATTTCCCCTTAAGGTCACCCACCCCGATCAGCGGCACCCCCCCGCTGCCGGTCACCTGGGGCAGGATGCCGTTCCATTTTTCAATCGCCTTCAGATTGGCCTCGATCCGGCGGAGCTCGATCAGGTCGGCCGAGATGTTCGCCCGTTGCAGCCGTAGGGACTCCGCCTCTGCCTTGGCCGCCGTGATCTTCTGTTCCGCTTCGATCTTGATCCGATCCAGATCTCGGCGCGCCTTGAGGGCCAACTGTTCGGCGGTCTGTTTCGCTTCGATCGCCTCGGCGAAGACCTTGGAGAAACTGAAGGCAACGATGGAAAATGCATCGACGGCGATGTTGTAGTCCTTGAGCCTGTCGGTCAAAGCAAGCCGCATGGCCTCACTCACCTGCGGCCGCTTGGTGATCAGCTCCTCGGCCGTATAGCGGGCGGTCACCGCCTTGACCACCTCGAGGATCGCCGGATCGATGATCCTCTCCTTGAAGAAGGCGCCGATGCTCTGATAGACGACATTGGCCTTGTCCGGAACCAGATGGTAGTTCAGGGCCAACGTCGAGGTGACGTCCTGCAGGTCGGCCGAGGCCGCCACCGTGTCGGTCACTGCCTTTTGGACCTTCACGTCCATCATAATCACGTCCTGCATGACGGGCACGCGGAAATGGAGCCCTTCCTCCAGAACCATCGGCTGAACGGCGCCGAAGTTTAAAACCACCCCCCGCTGCCCCGCCCCGACCGTCACCCAGGGCTTGGCAAACAACAACACAAATACGACCGCCGCCGCCGCGATCAGGATCGGCGCGGGCACTTTCCTCATCCCCTCCTTGATCCGATATACATCCCTTTCGTTCATGGGTCTCCCCTCTCTTTTAGTAATGTTCTTTCGATCCGTCATCGCAAAGATAATCGACAATTCACCGATGTGTCAAGGAAAAGCGGCCAAGCCATACAATCTCCTTGACATACAGGACCCCTTTCCGTAGCGTTAAGCCACTCAAAAAAACCATTTCCGTTCGGATGATTTCATGGAGGATTGTCTGTCGGAGATGAATCGATAGACCGATAAAACGGATGAGCGCTTGAAAGAAAAAGTCATCATACATGTAATAAACCATATTCCCTTGCGGCTGAGAAGATGTTTCGCCGTTTTTGCGGCCAGGCTTTTTTTTTATCTTTCGCCGAAGCACCGGTTGATCACCATCCATAATCTGACACGCGCCTTCCCCGATCGGTCTCTGCAAGAAATGATCGGACTGGCGAAGAAATCCTACGAAAGTTTTACCCTGGTTGTCGCCGATTTTTTCGACATCCCACGTCTGAACAAAGAAAACTTGCATCGATGGATCCGTGTGGAAGGACTGGACCATTACACGGAGGCCCGCGGGGAAGGAAAAGGCGTGCTCCTTTTCGGCGGTCATTTCGGCAACTGGGAAATCGGCAATGCGGCTCTGGCGATCCTGACGAAACCGTTTATCTTTATCTACCGCGTCTTGGACAGCCCCGTTTTGGAGACAGGCATCACCGGCGTTCGCGCTTCGTACGGCAACATTTCCCTTCCCAAAGAAAACGCGATGCGGCCGATAATCCGCCTTCTAAAACAAGGCGCCACAATCAATCTTCTGATCGACCAAAACGTCGCTTGGTACGAAGGCGTGTTTGTCGATTTTTTCGGTCGCCAGGCCTGCACAACCTCCGGTCTGGCCCTGTTGGCTTTGCATACCAAGGCGCCGGTGCTTCCCGCCTTTGCCCGCCGCCTGCCCGACGGGAGATATGTACTGAAAATCGGCCGGAAGATTGATATTGTCCGTAGCGGAAACCGCGACGACGACGTACTCATCAATACGCAGCGCTTTACCAGAATGATTGAAGAACAAATCCGGGAGTATCCCGAACAATGGTTTTGGGTGCATCAACGCTGGAAAACAAGACCCTGCCAGGCCAGACAAAAAGGATGATCATGCAACTCCAAGGCATCGTTACCGTCATTCGCGTACCCTTTCTGATCCTCGCGTTGATCCTCGGCGTTCTCGGGGCGGCCGTGGCATGGTACGAATCGAGACGATTCGGGACCCCGTTCCATTTGGGGTACGCGCTGCTGGCGACCTTCGGGTTGCTGGTCGCCCATGCGGCGGTCAACATCTTCAACGATTATTTTGATTGCCGAAGCGGTCTGGACTACAAAACGCGCCGGACGCCCTTCAGCGGGGGTAGCGGCGCGATCCCCTCGGGCATGCTGACATCGCGGGAGGCCCTGTGGCTGGGCGTCTTCTGTTTCGCTTTCATCATTCCGATCGGCCTCTTCTTCACGATCATCCAGGGATGGATGCTTGTGCCGCTGCTGGTGCTGGCCACGCTGCTGATCGTCTTGTATACCCCGGTCATCCTCAAGACGGGCTATCCCGAATGGTCGCCGGGTCTGGGTCTGGGCATCTTGCCCGTCATGGGCGCCTATTTTGTTCATGTCGGCGAATATACGCTCAGCGCCTTCATCGCCTCAATGCCCTCCTATTTCCTGGTGCATAATCTGCTTCTGCTCAACGAATTCCCGGACGTCGAGGCGGATGCCACGATCGGAAGGCGGACGTTGCCGATCGTACTGGGCAAGAAAGGGGCAGCCATCGTTTTTTCCCTCTTTATCCTTTTGGCCTATCTCTGGATCGTCGCGTCGGTGATGCTGCATGCCATGCCCGCATGGACGCTTCTGGCCCTGCTGACGCTGCCCATCGGCCTGCAGGTGATCCAGGGATCGTTCCGGTACGACGATATGGACCTCTTCCTGCCGGTCATGATGAAGAACGTCCTGCTGGTCTTGCTGATCCAGGCGCTCATTGCGGCGGGATACGTCCTGGGCGGAATCTTCACGAAATAAATGGTGCGGGCTTGTCGCAGGCACGGCGGGTCATGATCGCCCGCGAGGTGAACCTGAAGAAAAAACAGGCGGCGGTAAAGCTGCTCTGCGGCATTACGGAAGAATAGCGGCATGGGACGGTGTCGATTCGAAAAAGACGAGGGGGTTGAAACATTCAACCCCCTCATTTGCGACCCGCAAGCAAAAAACTCGAAATTTCTCAGACGCTATCCTTCGCCGAGGGTTGAAGAATGATCCGGCAATCCGCGACGGTCGCCCCCTTTCCCTCTTCATGTACCAGAAGGGGGTTCACGTCCAGCTCGATGATTTCCGGGTGGTCGATGACCATGTCGGAAAGACGGACGATATTTTTCTCCAGGATTTCCACGTCCGATTTCGGGCGACCCCGGAATCCGGTAAACATTCTGTACCCCTTGATTTCATTGATCATTCTATGCGCCTCGTCGCGGTCCACGGGGGCCAGACGGAAAACGACATCCTTGAAGAGTTCGACGAAAATGCCGCCCAGACCGAACATGATCAGCGGGCCGATCGGATAGCGATTGACGCCAAGGATCACCTCGTCCCCGGACGGAGCCATCTTCTGGATCAGCACCCCTTCGAGGAACGCCTGGGGATCGTACTTTCCGGCGTTGGTCATGATCCGGACAAAGATTTCTTTCGCCTCTTCCCCGCTTTTCACGCCGACGACGACGCCGCCCGCATCCGATTTGTGGAGGATCTGCGGGGAGACGATTTTCATCACGACGGGAAAGCCGATTTCGGACGCGATTCGCGCCGCCTCCGCCTCGTCTTTCGCAAGCTTCGTCGGCAGGGTGTCGAATCCGTAACAGGCCAGCAGTTCCAGGCCGTCGATTTCCCCAAGACGGGTTTTGCCGGCGGCCAGACACCCTTGGATGACCTTCTTGGCTCTTGCCCGGTCATGCTCGAGATGGAACGGAGGAAGATGTTCGCGGTTGAGCCAATGGGAGTACCTATAGAGCGCGCCCAGGGCCTTGGCCGCATCCTCGGGGAATTTGTACACCGGATAGCCATGCTCCTGGAGGTATTTCACGCCGGCGGAAACGTCCACCACGCCCATGAAACAACAGAGGATCGGCTTGGGGGAGCGGCGTGCGACGCGAACGATCGCCTCAGCCGTCCCGAGGGCGTTCGTCATCGACTGCGGGGTGAGGATCACCAACGCGCCGTCAACCCCCTCATCCTTGATGACCGCCGAAAGGGCCATCTCGTAGCGATCCGACGGGGCGTCCCCGATGACGTCCACGGGATTGTGGATGTTGGCCGTGGCGGGCAGACAGTTCGCCAGTTCCGCGATCGTTTCCGGTTTGAACTCCGCCAGTTCAAGGTCGGAGGAGATGGTCATGTCGGTCGCCAGGATGCCCGGACCGCCGGCATTGGTAACGATGGCCACCCGTTTCCCGCTGGGGATCTTCCTCTTGGCCTTGCCCAGCTTGCTTTCATGTTTGTAGGCGAACGCATTGGCAAAATCGAAGAGTTCGGAGATCGAATCCACACGGATGATGCCGGCCTGCTTGAAGATCGCGTCGTAAACGGCTTCCGTGCCTGCCAGCGCTCCGGTGTGGGAGGCGGCCGCCTGGGCCCCGGCGCTGGTGCGTCCCGATTTGATGATCAATACGGGGGTTGGTCGGTGGCCGGAGGTGATCTGTTTGACCGCCTCGATGAATTCCTGACCCTTGCGGAG
>JAQTRB010000215.1 GCA_028712015.1 Syntrophales bacterium | reverse complement strand
GGTCATCGGGGCGATCAGCCTGTTTCTCCGCCTCTTCCGGCAGCCCGGCGCGCCGGATATGGCCAACATTCTCGGGGGGTAATCTTTCATGGAAGCGGTCCGCATCCGTCTCGAACAAATCCACAAGACCTTCCTCCACCGGATCAAGGGCGAGGTCACGGCCGTGAAGAACGTCAGCCTGGAGGTGGCGCCCGGAGAATTTCTCACGCTGCTCGGTCCCTCGGGCTGCGGGAAGACGACAACGCTCCGCATGGTCGCCGGCTTCGAACGACCGGACCGGGGACGCATCTTCATCGGGGAAGAGGATGTCACCGACCTGATGGCGAACCAGCGCAACATCGGTTTCGTCTTCCAGAATTACGCCCTGTTCCCGCACCTCAGTGTCTTCGAGAACGTTGCCTACGGCCTCAAGGTGCAGGGGAAGCCCCCGGCGGATATCGACCGGGACGTGGCCAAGGTTCTCGAACTGGTCGGCCTGACCGCCTATGGGCGGCAGTTTCCCCACCAGCTCTCCGGCGGGGAGCAGCAGCGGGTCGCTCTCGCGCGGGCGGTCGTCATCGAGCCCCGGGTGCTCCTGTTCGACGAGCCGCTCTCCAATCTCGACGCGAAGCTCCGCGTCTACATGCGCGGCGAGATCCGCCGCCTCCAGAAAGCCCTGGCGATCACGGCGGTCTATGTCACCCACGACCAGGAGGAAGCGATGGCCATCTCCGACCAGATCGCCGTGATGAACGAAGGAAGAATCGTCCAGACCGGCACCGCAGAGGAGCTCTATCTGCGGCCCGCGGATGCCTTCGTGGCCCAGTTCATCGGCCGGATCAACGCCCTCCCGGCCAATGTTCTGACCGTCGCCGACCGGACAACGACCCTTTCCCTCTTCGGTCGAAGCTTCCGCATCGCCGCCCCGCCGGACGGCCTCGTCCCCGGACGGACGATCCAGGTCTACATCCGGCCCGAGGCGGTGACGCTGACCCGGGAAACGGGCGGCGATCTTCTCCGGGGCGTCGTGGTGGAACGGACCTTTCTCGGCGAGAAGGCGGACTATCTGCTTGACATGAGCGGCGGTCAGCTCTGCGCGACCGCGTATGACCCGCTGCGCCACGGAACATTCGCCGTCGGCGAAACGGTGGGGGTCGGCATCGAGCCTTCGGTGATCCATATCCTCAGAGAGGAAACAAAATGACGGGAAAGGTATCCCTCCGCGCGCTGGGTATTTATCGATCCGAAAAATCTCCAATGCGCGCTTCCGAGATACGATTCCCCTATTTTGAAGGGAGAAACTTCATGGACAGGGTTTCGGGGACAGTAGCGGGTCTGGTTCTGATCGTCCTGCTGATTGCGGGAAGGCCGGCTTTTGCCGCGACGGAGATCCACGGGGCGGACTCCTCCTTTCGGGCACAGGGGATCACGATCCTCTGGGCGATTCTGAAGGGCGCATCCGAAGAGACCTCCTTTGTCCACATCCGGATCCTTCACGACAAGGCCGCGGCGCCGGGACTCCGGTTCTATCGCATCGAGGCCGTCGATCCCTTTTCGAAGGAAAGGGAGTGGGTCGGTAATGGCGAGCCATTGGGAAGCGTCCAGACCCTCAAGATCGTGCGGACCGATTTCCGGGACAAGACGGAGCGGTGGCTCCATTTCTACGGGGACCGGGAATCCCTCGAAAAGGGGCAGGCGACGCTGACGATTTTTTACCACGGCGTCCCGGACACGACGCCGGAGATCCTGACGGAGGCGGAGCTGGATGCCTATCTTGTTCAGGCCCTCTCGCGGATCAAGTAGGCGTGGGCAAATCACTCGCTTCGGCAGGCCGATGCCCGGACATGAAAGAGGAGATATTTAAGAAAGGGGATTGATATGAAGATATCCAGGGAACAGTTGGCGGGGATGATCGACCATTCTCTGCTGAAACCGCAGTCCACGCGGGAGGAGTTGAAAAAACTCTGCATAGAGGCCATCACTTACGGCTTCAAGGCCGTGTGCGTAAATCCCGTCCATGTGGCCGATGCCGCAGCGTTCCTCAAGGGTGAGAAACCCCTCGTCTGCTCCGTCGTAGGCTTTCCCTTCGGGACCCATACGCCGGAGGCGAAGGCCGCCGAAACGGCCGAGGCCGTCCGCCTGGGGGCCAGGGAGGTGGACATGGTCCTGAGGGTCGGATCGCTGAAGGAGGGCCGCGACGACGAGGTGGCGGAGGACATCGCTGCGGTCGTCCGCGCTGCCGCAGGCTGCCCTGTCAAGGTCATCATCGAGACCTGCTACCTCTCCGAGGAGGAGAAAGTCCGGGCCTGCCTGCTGGCCGTGAAAGCCGGGGCGGCCTTCGTGAAAACCTCCACCGGATACGGAAGCGCCGGCGCCACGGTCGCCGATATTCGGCTGATGCGAAAAACCGTGGGCGAGGGGATCGGCGTCAAGGCCGCGGGCGGCATCCGGTCGCTCGCCGATGCCATGGCGATGATCGAGGCCGGGACGAACCGGATCGGCGCCAGCGCCTCCGTTGCCATCATCGGCCAGCTTGAACCCTCATAACCCGTTCCAATGCCAAATATCCCTTGACAGGCAAAAAACGCCTCCCTATACTCCGGAGCGTCAAAAGCAATGTCTTGCAATCAATATCAATCAATCAATTCATCGCGCAGATCGCAAGGAGGAGCCGTTATGAAAAGAACCCTGATTCTGGCATCGGCAATCGTTTTTTTGTGCGTCATGGCCTCGTCGAACCTGTGGGGACAGGGAAAATTTTCCGGTCCGACCGAGGAGTGGCTCAAGAAGGCGGAACTCGGCGCCTACGAGTCCGGGGGCTTCGACGAGAAGCAGCTCTACGACAAGGCCAAGGCCGAGAAGGAGGTCTCCGTCTACTCCTACTCCTCCCGGGTCCACCAGTTCGGAAAGAGCTTCGAGGAGAAATTCCCGGGCATCAAGGTGAACGGCTTCGACATGGATTCCACCGAGATCGTGACGAAGGTCCTGGCCGAACAAAGGGCCGGAAATTTCGCCGCCGATGTCATCTTTCTGAAGGATCCCGCCACCGTTTACAACGAGCTTCTCCAGAAGGGGCTGGTCTTCACCTATGTCCCGTCGGACATCAAGCCGGTCCTTCCCGAGCGGTTCCAGAAACCCTTTCTCGTCCACCATGTGAGCTTCGACACCCTGATCTACAACACCGAGGCAAACAAGACGCCCCCCGTGCAGAGCCTCTGGGAACTGACGAAGCCGGAGTGGAAGTCGCGGGTCATCTTTTCCGATCCGGTGAAGATGCCCGAATTCATCGAGGTGCTCGCCACCATCGTTCAGCACGGGGACGAAATGGCCAAGGAATACCAGCGCGTCTTCGGGAAACCCATCCAACTGAGCAAGGGGGTCAAGAACGCCGGGTACGAATGGATCCTCCGGATGCTCAAGAACGACGCCGTGATCGCCGGTTCCACCAATGACGTTTCCAATGCCGTGGGTCAGCCGGGGCAGGCCAAACCGCCCGTGGGCATTACGGCCTTCTCCCGTCTGCGGGACAAGGAGAAGAACCCGAAGCTGGTCTTCGACGTCTCCTACGACACCAAGCCCGTCATGGGGTTTGCCACGGAGGTGATCATCGCCATCGTCAACCGGGCGAAGCACCCCAACGCGGCGAAGCTGATGACCCGCTGGATGATGGGCGACGAAAAGGGCGGGCAGGGCTACAAACCCTACTTTGTCTTGGGGAACACACCGGTTCGCACCGACCAGCCGGCGCCCAAGGGCTCCAAGACCCTGGGGCAGATGAACATCTGGATGGCCGATGCGGCCTTTGTCTGGGACCATGGCCAGGAGATCCGCGATTTCTGGCTGGCGAATCTGAAGT
>JAQTRB010000214.1 GCA_028712015.1 Syntrophales bacterium | reverse complement strand
ACGTCGGTCATGACCGGCATCGCCGCCGTGAATCTGGACCGTGCCGAGCATATTCTGGAAGCGGCCATCGGCGCCTCTGCCCTGAGCGTTCATGCCCTGCAGGGCAAGGCCGACCATTACCATCCCGTGATCGGCGAGGCCAAACCCTTTCCCGGTCAGATCTATGTGGCTGAAAGGATATGGCGATTTCTGACCCCCCGGCTCCAGGAGAAGGAACTGGAGGCGACCGGCCCGGAGAACCTTCAGGATCCCTACTCCTTGCGCTGCGCCCCGCAGATTCTGGGGGTCCTGTCCGATGCCCTGACCTGGCTTCGTTCGTGGGTGGAGATCGAGGCGAACAGCGCCAACGACAATCCCCTCTTTGCCGAGGGCATCGACCGGCCCCTGACCGGAGGGAACTTCTACGGGGGCCATATCGCCTTTGCAATGGATGGGTTGAAGGCGGCGCTGGCATCGGTTGCCGACATGGCGGACCGGCAGGTGGCGCTGCTGGTCAATTCCAATGTGAATCGCGGGCTTCCGGCCGACCTCGTCTGCCTGACCGGAGAGGCCCGCCTCCGCAACCATGGGTTCAAGGCCATGTCCATCACCGCCTCCGCCCTGACGGCGGAGGCGCTCAAGGCGACCATGCCCGCCGCCTCTTTTTCCCGTTCCAGCGAGTCCCACAACCAGGACAAGGTGAGCATGGGGACCATCGCTGCCCGGGATGCGGCCCGCATCTGCACCCTGACCGAGCGGGTCGTGGCCGTCCATCTGCTGGCGGCGGCGCAGGCCTGCGAGATCCGGGGACGCATCAAAAGCCGCCCCCGCCTTGCCGCACGGCTTCAGGATCTGCGACTGATTGCGGCACCGACGTACGAAGACCGGCCCATGGACGCCGATATCGAAGCGGTGGCCCGGCAGATTTCCAATCATGGTTTTCCGAAGGAGAAGGGATGGAAGCGCAGAACGGCCGCAGTCATGAAGTCACGCTGAAGGTGCCTTTTTTCGATCTCGATCCGATGCAGATCGTTTGGCATGGCAACTATCTGAAGTATTTCGATATCGCCCGTTCGGAGCTCTTCACCTCGCTGGGCGTGGATCTCTTCGAATATCACGACCGGACCCGCTACATCTTTCCGATCATCCGGACCGCCGTCAAACACATCCATCCGCTTCGACGGGATGACGAATTCGTCTGCCGGGCCACGGTGAAAGAAGCCCGTTCCAAAATCGTCGTCGCCTTCGAGATCCGTCTCGTTGGGGATGGTACGCTCTGCGCACGGGGTACGACGGAACAGGCCGCCGTTCTGGAGCCGGAGATGGAGATGGTGTACACGATTCCGGACCAGATCAGAATGGCCTTGGGGTTCTGAGATGGACACGCCATTTCCGCAGGCCCTGATCGCAGGCTTTGAACGGGTTGCCGCCTGGGCGGATCTGCTGGATGAGATCAACGTCTTTCCGGTGGCCGACGGCGATACGGGACGGAACCTCGTGGTCAGCCTTTCCCCGCTGCGGCAGGCGGCTCGGGGCCGGAAGCGGCTTATCCGGGAGTTGCTTCTGTCGGCCCGCGGAAACTCCGGCAACATCGCCGCGCGGTTTTTTTCCGGCCTGCTGTTGGCCGGGTCGCTTCCGGATCTTGCGGGCGCCGTCCGGCAGGGGCGCGATCGGGCCAGGCAGGCCGTCAACGATCCCAAACCGGGTACGATGCTGACCGTAATCGACGCGCTGACGGAGGTCCTGGATGAGGGGCCGCCGACTTTCGACGGGCCCTGGCGTGAGCGGATACTCCGGCGACTCGAGGCAGCGGTTCTTTCCACGCCGGAACTCCTGCCGAAACTCAAGGCCGCCGGCGTTGTCGATGCCGGCGCGCTGGGCCTGTTCATTTACCTGGACGGTTTTTTCAGCCTGCTGGCGGGAGACGGACGGGGATTCAGGCCCGTGACCGAAATCTTCAAGGGCTTTCTCAAGGTCGCGCCGACCTTCTCCGCGGAAGGGGAGACGGGTTGCTGCGTGGACACGGTGCTCCGGGTCGAAGGCGAAGCCGGAGATGTATCCCCGGGGCTTTCGGCCCTTGGGGAAAGTGTCGTGGCCTTGCGGGAAGGGGATTATCTGAAAATCCATCTCCACACCCAAGACAGCCGAAAGACGCGGGAGGATCTGGCCGTTTTCGGGAAGGTGATCCGGTGGTCGGCCGACGATCTGGGCGCCCAGGTCCGTTCCTTTCGCCGACGGCCGGCCGAGCCGTCCGTGCATGTCATGACGGATGCCGCCGGTTCGATCAGCCGCGGGATCACGGCGGATCTGGGAGTGACCATCCTGGACAGTTACATCACCGTCGGAGAACGCTCCCTGCCTGAAACCCATTTTCATCCGGAGGAACTTTACGCGGCGATGCGTCGCGGGGTCAAGGTTTCCACCGCGCAGGCCTCCGTCTTCGAGCGCCACGAACATTATCGAAGCGCTCTGGACCGCTACCCACGGGTTCTCTATCTCTGCGTCGGTTCCGCATTCACCGGAAACTTCGCGGAGGCGGCCGCATGGCGGCAGCAACACGACCGGGAGGGACGTTTCACGATTGTCGACAGCGGCGCGGCGTCGGGACGGCTGGGGCTTCTTGCCCTGTCCACGGCCCGTTTCGCACGCAAGGCCGGCGACCCCGAAGAGGTGATCCATTTCGCCCGTGAGGGCGCCGAGAACTGCCGGGAATACGTTTTTCTGGATACGCTCCGCTACCTGGCGGCGGGCGGACGGCTTTCCCGGACCGGCGCCTTCTTCGGCGATATGTTCCGGATGAAACCCGTGATCAGCCCGCTCGCCGACGGGGCCCGGAAAATGGGGGTCGTCCGCAACCGGCGGGAGCAGTTACAATTTGCGCTGGATAAACTTTCCGCCGCGCTGGATCAGAATCAACGGGCGATCGTCATGATCGAGTACACCGACAACCTCGCCTGGGTGACCCAAAAGGCGCAGCCGGAAATCGCGCGGCGCTGGCCGGAGGCGGAGATCATTCTCCATCCGATGTCCCTGACTTCCGGGGCGCACATGGGGCCGGGGACCTGGGCCGTGGCCTTTTTCCCGGAGCATCCATGACGACGGCCATCGCGAATGGGGCGCCCGCGGATCGCTTTGCGGTCCTGATTCCCGTCTACAACCATGCGGGGGGAGTGGTGTCCGTGATCGAACGGGCCGTCGCGCTGGGATGGCCCGTCTGGGTCGTCGACGACGGGTCGACGGACGGGACGGAGGCGGCGCTCGCGCGGGTGGGAGGGATCACCGTTTTAAGCCACGAGAAGAACCGGGGCAAAGGGGCGGCCCTGCTGACCGGATTTTCGGCCATGTCGGGAAAGGCGGACTGGGCGGTGACGCTGGATGCGGACGGGCAGCATGATCCGGAGGATGTTCCCGGAATGATCCGGGCGATCCCGACCGGCCTTCGCCCCATCATCATCGGCCGACGGGAAGGGATGGTCGGGGACGATGTGCCCTGGACGAGTCGCTTCGGACGGGGTTTCTCCAATTTCTGGGTCCGCGCCGCGGGAGGGCCCGTTCTGTCCGACACCCAGAGCGGCATGCGCATCTACCCGCTGCCGGAAGCGCTGGGGCTGGGCGTGCGCGCCCGGCGGTTTCAATTCGAGGTGGAGATCCTGGTCCGGGCGCGGTGGCGGGGGATGCCCGTCCTGGAAGCGCCGGTCGGTGTGTCCTATACGCCTGGAATGAAAAGGATTTCCCATTTCCGGCCCTTCGTTGATTTTTGCAGGAACACCGAAACGTTCACGCGACTGATCTTCCTGAGGATCGTTCGGCGGATCAACCGAAGGAAATGAGGATGTTTTTCAAGCGCTACCGATTCAAC
>JAQTRB010000213.1 GCA_028712015.1 Syntrophales bacterium | reverse complement strand
GTCCATCGTGGGAGAAGCAATCCAGAATGACATGACCGGTGCAAGTGGCACACCGCTCATCAAAAGACCGGCAATGATTGGAATGACGGTGCAGGAGCAGAACGGGCTGAAGGCACCGACCGCCGTGGCCAGAAGGACCGCGATACCCTCCCGCCCGGCGAATGCCTTCCGGATAGCGCCTGTAAGATCCATTATATTGATCATAACGCTGAGGAACATGCTCAGCAGGAAAAAGGGCAGCACCTTCCACGCAGCATTGCCCACAAAGCGAACAATCTCAAAAGAGTCATTCATCAGCGGTCTCCTTTATCGTAATATCACGATATGTTAAGGCAAAAAAATACTCTTAAAAGACATAATATTCCTTGTCAGCAGCATTGTGGCAGCCATCGGCTGATCTGCTCCTTGAGCCAGCGTATATTTTCGGCATCCAGGCAATAGCAGGTTGCCGGACCTTCAATCTCACCGCGGATCAAACCTGCTTCGCGCAGCACCTTGAGGTGCTGACTGACGGTCGACTGTGCGAGCGGGGTCGCTTCAACGATATCGCCGGTGATACACACTTTTTTTCGGGCCAGAAACTCGACTATCTGGAAACGGACGGGATTGCCCAACGCTTTGAGCATATTCGCCAGCTTTTTTTGTTCCAAACTAAGCGGTATTTCCTTGGTTGCCATAATAACCCCATATTCGATCGTAAAATGACGATAAAGAGGTTTATTGTCAAGAAAAAAAATTGTTGATCACGTACTTGACATGTTATGAGCATATGCTTATTATAAGCGAAATCGGGAGGATTATGCCGAGGCCGAAATGCTGCAGACAAGTCGTTGAGATCCCGGTGAAAACCTGTTTCCGACCGGAGGGAGTCATTTCTTCGTGTCCGAAGGAGGTACTTCTGAGCCTCGACGAATATGAGTCGCTGCGACTTGCCGATCTGGAAGGGTTGTATCAAGAGCAGGCCGCTTCACGGATGAACGTTTCGCGACCGACGTTCGGCCGGATTGTCGAAGCGGCCCGTCGGAAGGTCGCCGATGCCATTGTCAACGGGAAGACCCTCCGAATTGAAGGCGGGCCGGTCTCCATCGAGGCTGGAGAAACCACCCGATGTCCTCGCTGCCATCGCGCCCTTGGCCTACCGAATTCGAGAGATGGGGCAGTATGCCCGCATTGTAAAAAAACGCCAAATCAAAATGTTTTGCAAAGGAGATGTTTATGAAGATCGCTTTACCGTCACGACAGAATCAGGTAGATGAACATTTCGGCCATTGTGAATACTTCACGGTATTCACCGTCAATGACAAGCATGAAATCCTGTCGGAGGAAACGGTTTCCTCGCCGGCCAATTGCGGGTGCAAATCGAACATTGCCCAGACCCTGGCACAGATGGGTGTCAAGATGATGCTGGCCGGAAACATGGGTCAGGGAGCCGTCAATGTCTTGAACAGTTGCGGAATAGACGTCCTTCGGGGTTGCACTGGCGACGTGAAGCAGGTCGTCAAACAGTGGCTCACGGGAACCCTTGCGGATTCCGGGATAGCCTGCGGTCTGCATGAGCACGGATGCCATGAAGCCTGATGATGCTGAAGTGAAGATCTTTAATTTTCTGAATGGTGGATTATGTTGAGTCAAGAGTCAAATGAAGAGCAGTCGAATACAGTTGTCATGGAAAAAATGCTGGCCGGTTCCGGATACTCCGACAAGGCCATCCGGTACTTTATCGAGAAGCCTTATATCGGCGAGATCCCGGACGCCGATCAGGTCAGCGAGATGACGGGCACATGCGGGGACACCATGAGAATCTCTCTGAAGGTGGCGGAAGGAGTGATCCTGGATGCCCGCTATCAGGTTCTCGGATGCCCCGGGGCGATTGCTTCCGCCATGGCGGTCGTGGACTTGATCAAAGGGAAGAAGATTGCAGATGCCCGCGCTCTTAACGATGGCGACGTTTTCCGTCTCTTGGAAAATCTCCCGGACCAGAAGAACCATTGCATCGAACTGGCTGTAAAAACTTTCCACAAGGCGCTGGATGAGTACACCCGACAATCAAAGCGATGAGGTAAAAAAACATCATGCCCATTTTTGAATTCTTATGTGCAGACTGTGGAGCAACAAGTGAGGTGTTGGTCGCTTCTGCCAATGATTCAACGGTCTGCAAGGCGTGTGGCGGCGTGAATCTGAAGAAGCAGCTTTCCGCGCCTTCCTCCTTGTCCGGAGTCGCCAAGCAGGGACTTCCGGGGTCCGGTGATACCTCCTGTTGTGGCAATACTCCGGCACATGCCGGCTGCGCAGGTCCGGGCAGTTGCTGCGGAAAGAATCCGTTTTGACGTGTCAATGAAGGCTGCCCCCGATCATTCCGTCACCGCGATGGATCAGGACGCCGCGGTTACGGTTTGAACAGGCTATCTTCGAGCCCCGTGTTGACCCGCCAGTCGGAGTAGGTGATGAAGACATCCCCTTCGCCGGACATCTCGTCGATCTGTCGCATCCCCCCGGTCAGAGGATTATCCTTCGCGGTCAGGCCTTCGGGAGCCTGTTCCGCTTCGGGAAACGTGAGATGGACGTTGATCTTCGCCGGCAGGAGCCATTTCCCGCCAATCTGCTCGACCCATTGCTGCGTTATCTTCACCAGCCCGCGGGCTCCCCGGAATGAGAGACTTTCAACCTGGAGAATCCGCTTCGGGTTTCCCCCGACCCAGACCTGATAATAGCGAATCGCGCTCTTAGAGTCGAACGGTTCTACCCGATAGATGTCCGCCGGCACTCCATCGAGATTTTGTGTGCGCTGGAATTCGATCCGGTTCTTTTCAGGATCAAACTGAAATGGATTGAAGACACCGCTGCTGCGGGGGATCGGCGCAAAACGCCTCGTTTCGACATGGAACTTGTCAGGCTTCTTGAAGTAGATGGTGGCGGTGAAGTCGGGAACACGCAGGTTGGGCATATCAACCTGCACCTGAATTTTCGCAGTGTAGTCGTTTAGCCCCTGGTATGGGCGAATCAGGTCGGTGAAGATCTCCCTGGGATCGCGCTGGGATTGAGCGGCGGGCCGATCCTGGGCGGACAGCGGCGCCGCCGACAACATGAGAACCGCCGTGAGAAATGTCGCTATGCCGTGCACCAGGATCGATTTCATCTATGAAAGAATGTCCTTTCGGGAGAAGTAGACCAGCGTGATCAGGAAAAAGGCCGCGATGAATCCGGTCAGGATGGCCGCATGCGTCCGGATGGTCCCCCAGGGGATCGGATCATCGAACACCAGTTGCCAGGCGTCGAAATAGCTCACGAACAGAAACGGGCGAACGGCCTGGAACAGCTCGAACGGAAGGGTGATGATGAGGATGCTCACGATGATGACCGCCATTGTGGCGATGATCGGTCCGATCGAGTTTTCGGTCAATGCCGAGAAGAAAAAACAGAGCGAGGAAACGACGAACATCGCCAGGGTGGCAATGCCGTAGGCAGCCAGGAATCGAAAGGCCAGCTCTTCTTCCGGAATGACCAGGATCCCATGGCGGATGACCAATAGGTCACCCCCCCCCAAGGCCCACAGGGAAAGGCCGATCGTCAATCCACCGATGAACAGGACGATCGTCGCGCTGTAGATCAGGGTGACGATGAACTTGGCCGTGATGATTCGCGTTCGGGATACCGCGTGCGTCAGAAGGAAGCGAAAAGTTCCGGCATTTCCCTCCCCGGCGATCTGATCCCCGGCCACGATGGTCAGCACGATCGGGATATGCACCCAGAGGGCAGCCATGAAGAAAAATCCAAAAAACCAGCCATTGAGAATATTCCCGCCGATGACGAAGTCGTTCTGGAGCAGGGTGAGCATGTGGC
>JAQTRB010000212.1 GCA_028712015.1 Syntrophales bacterium | reverse complement strand
CCTTCAGCCTTTTCTTCTCGTCAAAAAGGGGAAACGGAACGGGCCTGGGGCTTTTTATCTCCAACAAAATCGCGCAGGCCCATGGCGGAGAAATCAAAATCGAGTCGGAGTTGAATCAGGGAACCCGCATGATCGTAAAACTTCCCCGGAAGAGTCCGTCCGAGGGCGCCGTAGCGCCCAAGACGTGATCAAGGAGGGATCAAATGGCCGACCAGAAACGCATTATGATCGTGGATGACGAGCAGGATATTCGGACCTATCTTTCGACACTGCTCGAAGATCAGGGATTCAAGACCGTGCAGGCGAAAGACGGCGAGGAGGCGATGCAGGAGCTTCTGAAAGAAGTGCCGGATGTCATCACGCTCGATGTATCCATGCCCGAAAAATCGGGAGTCAAATTTTTCCGCGAGATCAAGACGGACGACCGATGGAAAAGTATTCCGGTCATCATTGTCACCGGAGTTTCCGACGATTTCAAAAATTTCATCTCCTCCCGTCATCGGATCCCGGCTCCGGAAGGGTTCGTCTCAAAGCCCATCTCTCCGGAAGAAATCCTGAGCATTGTCCGTAGACTCACCCAGTAGAGGAATTGGCCCATGGGCTTTTATCTGTTGTCGTATCTATGTATTTTGGTGTTTTTCCTTGCCGCCGGTTGCCACGTTTATCGGCAATGGACCCTTCCCATGCATGTCCGATGGGAGCTCTATCCCGTCCAGCATGAGGTAAGCGGGAAGCTGGTTCATGGCGGTTCCTACATGGAAGATTGGAACTGGTGGGAAAAGGAACAACGGAGTTCGTTTTTGAACGAACTGAAATACATGGTGCCGGAGATTTTGTTCATTCGCGGGTTGTGGAAAGAAAATCGAAAACTGTGGTGGGTTTCCTTCCCGTTCCATTTCGGATTGTACCTGATGATTGCCACCTTCGGCCTGCTGGTTCTCCATGCCTTTTCGGTCCTGCCGGGAGGCGCCCCTCCGGCGGGAGGCGCTCTCAGAACGCTGCTGAGCGGAATGACTGTTTTAACGGGTTGGGTCGGTCTGATCCTGGGAGTGACCGGCAGCGCGGGAATGTTCTTCCGGCGGCTGATCGATCCGGAATTGCGTGACTACTCGTCCTTCGTGGATTATTTCAACATCGTTTTTATTTTTCTTTTCTTCCTGTTTGCGTTTCTCGCGTGCCTGTTTACCGACCCGCTTCTCGAAGGAGCGAAGGCCTATACGTTCGGCCTGCTCACCGGGGGAGACTCACTGAATGCCTATGCGCCTGCGCAAACTTTTCTGGGAGGAGGGACCATTGTTTTTGCCTCGCTTCTGGTCGCTTATGTCCCGTTGACCCATATGTCCCATATGTTCATGAAGTATTTCTTCTATCACAATGTCAAATGGGACGACGCCCCGAACCGGCGTGGCGGTCCTGTCGAGGCCGCAGTTCTGAAAAATCTCGCTCTGAAGCCGACATGGAAGGCAAAACATGTCGAAGCGGACGGACGGAAGTCGTGGCAGGAGATTGCGTCCTCGGCGCCCAAGGAGATGAAATGAAAGAAACCGTAAAACCATCGGACATGGCGAAGCCGTCCGAATGCCTCTGCCACATCGAGCCCGGGGATCTTTCACCGTTGCCTCCCCCGTATGAGGATTTCAACGAGAAGGCGATCCCCCCGCTGAATCCGGAAAAGGTCAAACACATCGAGACCTCTCTCGACGATACGGTCGCCATCGGCATTCCAAAGCCCGCAAACAGAGAAGAAGAGGAGGAACTGGTTCGGCGCTTTCTCTCCGGCCTGAAAAAACTGTTCGAGAAGGAGAACAACTGGACGTTTCTGCAGCCGCTCTTGCTCTCCATGGAGCACTGCACCAAGTGCCAGACCTGTTCCGATGCCTGCCCCGTCTATGAGATGAGCGGCAAAAAAGACATCCACCGGCCGATGTTTCGCGCAGAGGTCTTGCGCCGGATCTACAACAAGTATCTCAAACCGGGCGGTAAGATCACCGCCAAACTGACCGGCGACATCGATCTGAACTGGACGACGATCGCGCGACTGGCCGAGCTGTCTTACCGCTGTACGCTCTGCCGGCGTTGCGCCACGGTCTGTCCGATCGGCGTGGACAACGGGTTGATCAATCACGAGATACGGAAGCTCTTCTCACAGGAAATGGGAATTGCCCCGAAGGAAATCCATGAAAAGGGGACTTCCCAGCAGCTTAGGGTCGGCTCCTCCACCGGCATGAACCCGCTGGCTGCTAAGGACAGCGTCGATTTCATTCAGGAGGAAATGGAGGAGATCACCGGCTGGAAGGTCGATATCCCTTGGGACGTGGAAGGCGCGGATATTCTGTTGCTCCACAATGCGGGCGAGATGCTCGCCTGGCCGGAGAACGTCGGCGCGTTCGCCATCATTTTCCAGGCGGCCGGACTTTCGTGGACCCTCTCCTCGGAGACGGTTGGGTACGATGCGGTCAACTACGGCTTGTGGTACGACGATGTGCAGTTTTCGCGTGTCGCCGTCAGGCATGCGGAAATCGCCCGGAGACTGAAGGTCAAGAAGATCGTCATGGGCGAATGCGGTCATGCGCACAAGGCGTTGACCGTCATCGCCGACCGCCTCTTGACGGGAGATTTGAATATTCCTCGGGAATCGGCTATGGTGACGCTGGAAAAGATCGTACTGGGCGGGAAGCTGAAATTTGATCCGCGAAGAAACGATTTTCCCGTCACGCTGCACGATCCATGCAATTTTGTCCGGGCAATGGGGATCGTGGAACCCCAACGGCGCATTCTCAGGAAAATCGCACCACGGTTCCGGGAGATGACGCCGCACGGGGTGGACAACTATTGCTGCGGCGGCGGCTCGGGTTTTGCCATCATGTCTCCGTATAATTTCGAGGCTTGGCGGAATCTGGTCAGCAGCCGTAAAAAATTTCTCCAGATCCTGAATGCCTTTCAAGGCGAGCCCGCGGAGATCCCGAAATATGTTTGCGCTCCCTGTTCCAATTGCAAGGGTGCCATCCGGGACATTATCAACTTCTACCATGCGGAAGAGCGAAGCCGAATCTATTACGGCGGTCTGGTCGAATTGATCGTCAACGCCATGGCCGACATGAAAAAACCGCTGATTCAATTCGGCGATGATCCGTCATGGAAGGCCTGACCGGAAAAGGCTTATGGTATGCGGAAAGAAATCCATCCCTGCGTTGACAATCGCCAGTCAATGCGATATGAGCGCACATCCTCCCGGATGATGTTTGCTTTGGACGAAACGGAACAGGTATCATGAATCTATTGAAATCCCTTATTGCCATCCTGATCCTGACCCTTGCGGCCCTGGGGTTCGCGTCCAGCGCCGGTCTGGCTTACCTGTTGACCGTCATCATCCCGTACGCGGCCTTCGCATTTTTTCTGATCGGATTTGCCTATCGTGTTGTTCAGTGGGCAAAGTCCCCCGTTCCATTCCGCATCCCCAGCACCTGCGGCCAGGAAAAATCGCTTTCCTGGATCAAGGCCAACCCGCTGGACAATCCATCCAACGTTTGGGGCGTGATCGGGAGAATGGCCCTGGAGATTTTTCTGTTCCGCTCGTTGTTTCGGAATACGAAAGCGGAAATCCTGCAACAGCGGCTCGTGTACGGCGGCGCGAAATGGCTCTGGTTCTTCGGTCTTCTCTTCCACTGGTCGCTTCTGGTCGTCGTTCTACGGCATCTGCGCTTTTTCATCGAACCCATTTCCGGCTGGATCAACAGCCTCTCCGTGCTGGACGGATTCTTCGAGATCGGCGTCCCGACCCTCTATCTGAGCGATGCCGCCCTCCTCGCCGGACTCTCCTTCCTCTTGCTCCGCAGGATC
>JAQTRB010000211.1 GCA_028712015.1 Syntrophales bacterium | reverse complement strand
TAATCTTTCTCAGCGCCAGTTCGCCCGGCGGCAACGGCCGAAGATAATCCTTGGGCACTGTCGGGAGAACCGTAAGATCCGTAACGATCCGTTTCTGGCAGCCCGCAAGAACGATGAAAACCATGACCAAAAACAAGCCGAGGAGAATGATTTTGTTTTTCATGGATGAAGTATAAGACAAGAGGGTCTCGGTTGTCAAAAGGAAGTTGTTTTGGGTGACGGTTTCGCCTTCCTCTCCATCTCGGGCCTGGGCAAAGCCAAAAATCCTTTACTTCTTTTCTTTCGCCGTGGGAAGTTTGGCTTGGACCGTAAAGAGATCGTCTGCAAAACCCGCAAATTCAATATAACTGCCCGGGGGGGCATACGCATCGCCCGTATCGAGCGCGCTGTCATAGGTCGCGACATCGTCGGAAGAAAAGACGATGATTCGCCCCCGGTCCGGTTTTGTAAAATGCAAAACCGCGCCTTCCTCGACGACCAGCCACTCGTTATAGCCATCGCTTCCAATTTTTACGGAATTCTCTCCGGCTTTCAAGGCGACGGCGTTCCGAGCCGGGCTATACAGCATGTCCGAAACCCATGCCCACGTAACCCCATTCTTTTCAAAAAGGGTGAGTTCCGTCTGGTCGCGGACAGCGTCGAACGGCATGCCCGCGAATTCAGGAGAATCGATCCTCTTGACACCCCCCCAAACCACATATCCCGGCAGATCCCCGTACAACCAGGATTTTGCGACATGCGAATCCGCCGCCACAACCGCTTCATAAGGAGAAACGTTGCGCCGCAGCCAAACCTTGCCGTCCATATCGATCTTGAGACTTTTCGGCTTTGCGATCGGTTTTACTTTTTGCATCATGATCATGTCGATCTTGTCCATGGACGGACAGTTCACCAGATAGCCCTCTTGGCCGATGTCGGTAAAATAGAAACGGCTGCCTTCGGCATCGTGATAATAGCCGTTGTTGTAGATGAGTTTGACGGCCGGCGTTTTCTCCCGTTCCTTGAAAATGTACAAAGTAACACTGTTTTTATCCGCATCGAACACAACCTGGCCTAATTTCGTGTCGCCGGCGTAATAGCCGCCGAAGGAAACATGATCTTGCGGCAATTTCCGCGTTTCCGGCGGCATCCGGACGGCTTTCTCCTCTTTTGCGATGAGCTTTTTCTCGACGAGCACCGCATCCAACATGTCCAGCGCGATTTTCATCGCGCCGCTTTCCGCTCCGGAAGCAATGACGGCAACCGAGATTCTCTTCTCCGGAACCGTGTAAACCATCGAAGAGTAATTTCCCGTGCCGCCACTCTTTCCCAATACCTGAAAACCGGCCGCATCGTACCGCGGAAAACCCGTGAAGTCCCAGCCCAGACCGAATGAAATGGTGGGATTTCTCAGCTTGCCCCGGAATGCGGATGGCTGCTCCTTTTTCATCTCCGCGAGAGATGCCCTCTTCAGGAGTTTGCTTTCCTTGGAAAAAGCGTCCGCAAAACGGCAGAGCTCCTCGGCCGTCGACGACAATCCGCCGGCGCCCAAAATCGAGAGCGTTTCCGGCGGATGAACCTTCCCGGTCTTGGCGTCATAATACAACGCGACGGGTTTGCCCCTGATTTCGCCCACGCCCATCCCGGTATTGTCCAGGCCCAGCGGCTGAAAGATCCTTTCCTTCAGAAAGTCGATGTATTTCCTCCCGCTGACCCGCTCCACGATCATTTCCGCCAAGGTAAATCCGTCATTACAATACACGGCCATGACTCCCGGGGCATGCTTGAGATGCGCGCGGGCCAAGGTCTGGATGGTATCCTGCTTGACACGGTCGTCATACCGAAACCCGAATGAATTTGCGCCCTCGGTCCCCGGTATGCCCGATCCGTGGTTTAACAGCATTCTGACGGTGATCTTTCGATATCGATCGTCCGCCATCCTGAATTCCGGAAGATAGTCCGTAACGGGTTTGTCGAGCGAAACCTTGCCGTCGTCCACCAGCAGCATGATTGCCGTTGCCGCATGCACCTTGCTGATCGAGCCGATATTGAAGAGCGTGGCTTGATCGACCGGGATGCTCTTCTCTCGATTGGCCATCCCGAAGCCTTCGGCATAAACGGCCTTGCCTTCGACCATGATGGCCGCGGTCGCACTCCCGCATTTGCCGCTGTTGATGGCCTTCCAGATTTCGCCGCGGGCCGTCGAAATGGCGTTCTCGTAAGGGTTTTTCACCCCCGCCGCCTCGCCGAATACAAAAGAGGCAACCAACAGGGAGCACAGACAAACGACGCCGATCATTCTGGCTTTGGACATTTCTCCTCCATTCCGAGTCATTTGCGGATTCTTCAGGATCACACCTTCAACGGTGCGTCGGCCGCTATTTTTTCAGCTAGGCGATGCTTCTCCGCGCGCCGATCATTGAAACTCCGGTCACGGCAAGCAGGATGACGGCGCCGCCGATGATCGTATTCATGCCCGGATACTCGCCAAGAACGAGGAAAACCCATACCGGATTCAACACCGGTTCAATCACGGCAATGAGGCTTGCCGAGACCGCGGAGATCCGCTTGATGGCATAGGCGATCAGAATGGAGGGGATGCCGATCTGCACGACGCCCAGCAACAGCGCGGCCGCAACGGATTTCTGCGTGAATTGCGGCATGGGCAGAAACAGAGATACCAGCAGACAGACTCCGGCGGCAATCCACTGGGACAACAGATTGGACTCGAGCGGCGATCCTTCCTTTTGCATTCTCATAAACACGAAGTAGAGACTGAATGTAACGGCGGACATCAGGGCGAGGAGATCGCCGAAAAGCCGTCCGCCGTCAAACTTGTCCGCGAACATGATTGCCATCCCCAACGCAACGAAAAAAATGGACACCCAATGTTCCGTGCGCGCCTTCTCCTTCAACAGTGCGGCGCCGATAAACGCCGTGAAGACGGGCGCCAGGTACTGGAGCAGAATCGCATTCGCCGCCGTCGTCGTTTTGTTGGCCCCGACAAAGAGGAGCATCGTCATCGCATTGGCCGCCGCCGCCGCGACCAGCGGGAAGGACCAGCGGATCTTCGGTTTCCCGAGAAAAGCCAGGATGACCAGCGATGCGACGAGACTTCTGAATCCCGCAATGGCAAACGGATTCCAGTCGATCACCTTGATGAAGAGGCCGGCGATGCTCCAAAGCGAAGCGGTAACGACCATCATCAACACGCCCATCATTTTGTCGTTTTGACGCATGCCTCAAACCTCGACTCCGTCCGTTCGGTCTTCAAACATCAGACCTTTGATCCTGAAAGAGAGGGGCGCCCCCCGTTCAGACGGGCTTGGCTGATCCTCATATCCCCTGTGCCGGAAAAATTCAACCTATTGTCCCCGATGACAATCAGACCGGCGGCTTGGAATAGGCGTTGAAATCGCCCCGGGGTTCGCATAGAATAGCGTCCGAAACCGATCCGCCGCCGGTCCGTCCGGTCCAGGCGACGGAGGGAAACCCGGAAGGAGGAAATGAAACATGACGCGGTACGACTATCTGAGCCCCGAGTGGGCCGCGGAGGTCCAAAACAAGCTGCAGAAAGACCTCCCGGCGGAAAAGATGAAATTCATCACCACCTCCATGTCCAACATCTACACGAACTGTCCCGGCGGGAAGGTGAAGTACCTTTTCTTCAAAGTCGAGAAGGGGGTATTCACCGAGGTGCGGGTCGGCGAGGCCGAACCCCCGGCGGCCGATTTCCGGATCACCGGCGACCATGAACTCTTCTCCCTGATCTCCCAGGCCAAAATGAAATCGCAGCGGGCGCTGATGACCGGGAAGCTCAAACTCCGGGGAAACATGGTCAAGGCGCTGAAGCTCGCATCCC
>JAQTRB010000210.1 GCA_028712015.1 Syntrophales bacterium | reverse complement strand
TCGAATTCCAGCGCGAGATCGTCAACAACGTCATCAAGACGGTAAGGGCGAGGAGCGAAGGAAGGCTGATTATCCACAGCCACGACTGGATGGCCGGGGGGGTGATCGCCGCCTATGCAAATGTCACAGGGCTGCCCGTCCTCCATACGGTGCACAATGTTTTTACCGCCTGCCTGCCGCTGGATCTCTTCGGCGGAATCAACCTCTGCAGCATCTCCGACGGTCTCTACTTCTCCGAAATGTACGGGAATGGATGTATCGATTCACAGGCCACGGCAATCAAGAACGCTACCATGATTAATTTTGTCGGCGAGAAATTTCTCCGGGAGGTGGTGGAAGACTACTTTCTCGATCGGGAACTGGTTCCGCCGAGCGTCCGCCAGGAGGTCAAGGAAAAATATGCATATGGCGCGGCGCGAGCCATCATCAATGCACCGGCCTCGCAAATGTATCCGGAGCGATCTGATGCGCTGGTTCGCAAGTATGGACCGGACGATGATATCCTGTCGGCAAAGCGGGAGAATCTCGTCGCATTTCAGCAGAGAACCGGTCTGAAAGTCAACCCGGACGCATTGCTTTATTTCTGGCCCTCGCGTCTCGACCCATTTCAGAAAGGAGTGGATCTCCTCGAACAGATCTGTGTTTCCTTTACGGAACAAAATCAAGATGTTCAGATTGCCATTGTCGCGGACGGGATAGGCAACGACCGTACACATCTGGATATCCTGGGTGGAATCGCCTGGAATTCTGGCGGCCGAATCACCTGCCAGCCCTTCAACGAGGAGCTTTCATTGTTGGGATATGCGGCTGCCTGTGATGTCTTCGGAGCTTCCCTGTATGAACCTTGCGGGCAGATCGATCAGGTGGGAAATCTCTTCGGGGCGACGGCCACCAACCGGGATACGGGCGGCTATCACGACAAAATCCGCGAATTGCGTCTCAAGGCGAATGGCGCTCCCCAGGACGTCGGTAACGGATTTCTCTTCCGGGATTACGATGCCGGGGGGCTTCGCTACGCGTTGGGGAAAAGCCTGGCCTTTCACCGACTATCTGCTGATGTTCGCGAAGTCCAGCTCCGGCGGATCATGCGCGAATCGAGAGAGAAGTATAGCCTCGACCACATGGTGGCGCAATACATCCGGATCTACGAAAAGCTCAATGGCGGCCGACCACTGATATAGATCAGCGTTGAGATTTTCCGGCATGCGTAAGGCAAGCTCATGGTTCAACAGGAGAATGCCGGATCCGAATGCTTCTGCTGCTTCAACCTGTCCGCAAAATCTTCCCACTCAAGACGAAAAGCCTCGCCGGACTCGGAGCGCAATTTCTCGCACCCGGCTCATGGCTTCCTCTTCATCGATCGTTGTCATTTTGCGGTTCAGCATAACGATCTTGCCGTTGATCAGCACCGTATCCACGTCCGCGCCGTTCACCGCATAGACCAGATGCGAGTATTCATTGTAGAGAGGAGTCAAGTGAGGCTTGTTCATGTCGATAATGCAAAGATCCGCCTTTTTTCCGACCTCCAGGGAGCCGACGAGTGAATCCAAACCCAAAGTTGCGGCGCCGTTGCAGGTTGCCATTCTCGTTACGGTACGGGCGGACATTACCGTAGGATCAAGGCGGGCCGATTTTTCCAATTTGGCCGCCGTGTCCATCTCCTCGAACATGTCGAGATTGTTGTTGCTGGCGCAGCCGTCCGTTCCCAAACCGACGACGATGCCGTGTTCCAACATGCGTGTGATCGACGCGATCCCGGAGGCCAATTTCATGTTGCTCTCGGGGTTGTGGACGACCTTGCAGCCGTGATCGGCAAATAGACGGATATCCTCGTCATCCATCATGACGCCGTGAAACGCGATAAAGCATTCATCCAGAATGCCGATATCCCGGAGGAATGTGCTTGCCCTTTGCCCCAGCTTTTCCCACAACTGCTTCACCTCTGCCTTGTTCTCCAGAAAGTGGGTCGCCAATGGAGCATGATAATGATCGGCCAGCGCCTTCGACGCCTTCAGTAGTTCCGTTGAACAGGTATAGAGGGAATGCGGTTCGACCATGATGTTGATGAGTGCATCATCGGCCCATTTTTTGAGAAGCCTCTCGGTACAAGCCAACCCTTCCGCAGGCGTTTTGAAACTGGGAGAGGGAAAATCGAAGAGGACTTCACCCAAAAGACAGCGCATGCCCGCCTGTTTGGCCGCTTGGGCCGTCTCTTCTTCAAAAATATACATATCGGAAAAGGTCGTCGTCCCTGATTTTATCATCTCCGCGCAAGCCAACGTACTTCCCCAGTAGACCAGCTCCGGGTCGACGTATCGGGCCTCTGAAGGAAATATGTAATCGTTGAGCCATTCCATCAGTTCCATGTCGTCGGCAATTCCGCGGAAGCAGGTCATGGCTGCGTGGGTGTGCGCGTTGACCAGTCCAGGCATGATGATGGAATCCGGAACATCAATGGTCACCCGTCCTTGATACATCGGCAGGATATCATCCTTCCTGCCCATTGCCACAATGGTGTCTTGATTGACGACAATTGCGCCGTTTTCAATCTTTGAATCTTTCTCATCCAACTTTAGGATCGTTCCACCGGTCACCAGAATGTCTGCCGTCTTCGCCATTTTCTCTCCTTCATAAAGTATTGCATGGTATGAATCGTACAGCTCATCGACGCCAACCGAGATCCAGATTCATCTCTTTGGGCGCTTCCAGGCGTACTGTTGTGAACAACGATTGTTTCCCCCCCGCAGGAACCTCCATCAGCCAGGTCAACTCTGATGAGCTCTTTTCTTGCGGCTCCGGGACCAATTGGAACGTCATTTTTATCCGTTCGTCACGGGGCTGAGGCAGAGGCTCTTCCAGCCGAATCCGGACCGATGAGCTCCCTGCGTTGAGGATATCCAAACGCCAGCCCCACTCCTCCGTCTGTCGGTCGGTGATCAACCCTTTTTCGCCGGACTTCCGCGAGATGAGAATCGATCGTACGGTGACCAGCGGATCAGTCCCGAAGAAAAAGTTCCCTTCCTGTCCGGCGAAGGTAAACTGTCGATTACCTACAACGGCGCCGTCCATCAGAAAGGATGCCGTACCAGCGGGGATTTCTCTTCCCTCCGGAAGATTCACAGCGGCCCGAATGAAGGATTGGGATGTCTGACTCGGTCGGAGGAGGTGAATAAATTCGGCCGGCCAGACCTCTTCCCGAATATTCAGACGTCTACGGGAACCGGCTGGAATCGTCCTCTTTCCAAGCGACCAGACCGCATAGGTTGTCCGGCGCGTCTCGCTGGGAGCCGATTCATCTTGAGCTTCAGCGGAAAGGGCAGCCCCGTCCACCGGCGCCGCCCTGAGCTCCGCCTTCTGACGCCCCTGGGTCATCAGGACCCCGGGACGGGGACGGATAATCCAGGGAGGAAGATCCGGAGGCGCAATTGCGGAAAGGGGTTGAAGGGTGGCAAGTTCCGTTTCCACCTGATTCCAATCAATACCGGAACTCTGCCATATTTCAGCCTCCCAGGCAAAGCGAATGACGCCGTCGCGCGGGCGGGCGTCCAGACGGTAGTGAGCAAGCCATCCGCAACCTTTGAGGGTATAGGTCATTGTCAGATTGGTTTCACGCACCGGGGAACCGCTCAGGATCAGAGTCACCTCCCAGAGCGTGTCCTTCTGACCGGCGATTCTGTTGATCTCGTCTTGCAAATCGCGGATTATCTTGTCCAATCGTTCCAGCTCCGGTTCGAGCGTAAGCTTTTCCTGGATATCCTTTTTGAGATTTTTGCCGATCAGGGCCGCGAGACCGACCGTCTCGTCGGACGTCCTGGCTTTGGTCTTGGCCTGCGCTTGCCAGAA
>JAQTRB010000209.1 GCA_028712015.1 Syntrophales bacterium | reverse complement strand
GGATGTTGATCAACTTGTCCGCCTCGACGGCCTCCGTGTAGATCGGCCAACTCCGGAGCGTCTCCCCGCCGATCTTCATCTCGCGGAATTTCCGCTCGTCGGTGAAGCTCACCTCGGCCCCCGCCTCCGTCGCCGCATCGGCAATCCCGCTCTGCCGGTAGGTCCGCCGCGCGTCGGAAACGGGGTGATCGAACACCTTCACCTTCTTGGCCCCCGCCTCGATGCAGAGCCGAACGACGGCGCCCACCACTTCGGGGTTGGTGTTTGCGGCGTACTCCAACGTCCGATCCCAGCCGATGTTCGGTTTCACGACGACGATGTCCCCGCGCGAAACGAACCGCCGGATCCCGCCCAGCCCATCCACGGCCGCCCGGACCGATGCGGTCGCGGATTTTCCGCGGACCACGACCAGATCGGGAAGAACGGCCGCCTCCAGACCGGAGAGCAGCGGACCCCGGCCGCCCGGGATCGTCAGCAGAAAACCGGCCGCGGTCGCCGATTTCAGAAATTTCCTTCGATTCATCATCCACCCCCGTCAAAAACTCCGGATGGGATAAAGATAATGGACGAATCAGCCCCTGTCAAGGGAACCGCCCCCAAAACGCATCATTCCGGGATCAGATCGATCACCGTAATCTCGGGCGGGGAGAGAAACCGGACGGGCGGACCCCAGGTCCCCGTTCCCCGACTGACATGGAGCAGCGCGCCGTCCGCCAGACGGTAGTTTCCGCTGTGAAAGGGAAAAACCAGGCGGGTAATCAGGCTGAACGGGAAGATCTGTCCCCGGGGGGTGTGGCCGGAGAGTTGGAGATCGAATGCGCCGGAACCGTCCTGCTCCACCCGCGGCTGATGCTTGAGGAGAATCGTAAAATGGCCGGGATTCGCCCGCGTCAAAACCTCACGGTCGGAGGAACGTCCCTCCAGACCCGGGCCGTGCATTCCCGGATCATCGACCCCGACCAGGTCGATCGCGTCGGCGACCGTCACGACCCCGCCGCGCAGCGCGGTAAATCCCGCCTTCGCCGTAAAATCGAGTGCCTCGTCGATTCCCGCGTAGAACTCGTGGTTTCCGGTCACGGCAAATTTCCCGTGCCGGGGAAGAATCGCCCGCAACTGCGCCGCGGCTTCGGTCATGCTGTCGATCTGCCCATCCACAAGATCGCCCGTGGAAACGAGCAGATCCGGCGCCGCCTCCCGAACCTTCCGGAGGATCCTTTCCAGACGTTTTCCCTGAACCAACACACCGACATGAACGTCGGAGATCTGCACAATCCGAATCCGTTCCACCGATTTCGGAATCTTTGCCGAACGAATCTCCAGCGTTTCGGTCCGAACATTCAGCGCCTCGAATGATCCATACACCACCATCGCCAGCGCAATCGCCGCGGGGAGGGAAAAAGCCGTCCGGGACGAAGGGATCCATAAACCGGCCCCCGTCCCGGAAAGCAGCGTTGAAATATGGATCAGAAGCCGATAGAGATCGATCAGGAGGGAGACCGAGAAAAACAGC
Organism: Syntrophales bacterium; assembly: GCA_028712015.1. Classification (GTDB taxonomy): domain Bacteria; phylum Desulfobacterota; class Syntrophia; order Syntrophales; family UBA5619; genus UBA5619. The sequence continues at coordinate 2,336 of JAQTRB010000209.1, read as the reverse complement.
AGCAGGACCGCCATCCAGACATACCCGGCCCAGGACATGACCCGGGCCAGGGTCTCGAAGCCGTATCTCTCGGAGACTCGAACGATGATCGGCGCCATCATGGCCAGGATCAGAAACGCAATCAGGATCATCTGGATTACGGCGCCGGGGGCAAACGCCGCCCGTACTTTCAGGAAAAAGTAGAAATGAAAACCGCCGTAGATCAGGAAAAAGACCAGCAGAAACAGTCCCACGTCAAAACCTCCATAAGCTGCAAACGACAACAAAACCGGTCCCACCCTCCCGCCGTCTGGATGGAGCCGCCGGACCGTTGCGGACCGATCCCCGAACAGGGCTGCCGCTGCGCGTGAAACTCTTAACATGTTGTCCCGGCCTCCGCAACCCCACCTTCCGATGAATGCCTTCCGTTGAAAGGCCGATGAGCCGTGTTGTGCTGCGGGATGGCTGGTTTGACATCCGCCGATTCGTCCATACATTACGGTCGAAACAGGAATCCAGGGTTTAAGAAGGAGAAACGCATGAAAAAAATATCGATCTATATTGCGGCGCTTCTGTTGGTCATGATGTACCAAACCGTGGCGGCCGCCGAGCGAGGGGGAAACAAAAACATGGAACGGACGAAGGTAAAAACACGGATCGCCACGCTGGCGGGTGGGTGTTTCTGGTGCACGCAATCGGATTTGGAAAAGCTGCCGGGGGTTCTGAAGGTGGTCTCCGGCTATACCGGTGGGACCGGACCCGATCCCGATTACGATTCCTACATGGAAAAGGGGCACGTCGAGGCGGTTCAGGTCTTCTACGACCCGGCGAAGATCGGCTACGAAAAGCTGCTCGACGCGTTCTGGAGGGGCATCGACCCGACGGACGGCGGCGGGCAATTCGCGGACCGGGGGCCTCATTACCGGAGCGTGATCTTCTACCATGACGAGGAGCAGCGGCGGATCGCGGAGAAATCCCGAGCGGCGCTGGCGAAATCCGGCCGGTTCGCGAAACCGATCGCCACGGAGATCCTGAAATTCACGAAGTTTTACGAGGCGGAGGAGTACCATCAAGGGTACTCCAAGAAAAATCCGCAGCATTACCAATCTTACCGTGTCGGGTCGGGACGCGAATCCTTCCTGCAGAAGACATGGAGACAGGAATCCTGTCCGCTTCCACCCGCCGCCGGCAAGACCGATTCGAAGCCCGGCGAGCAGGCGCTGCGCAAGAAACTCACGCCTCTCCAGTACGAGGTCACGCAGGAGGACGGCACGGAACACCCATTCCAGAACGAGTACTGGAACAACAAACGGGAGGGGATCTACGTGGACATCGTCTCGGGCGAGCCGCTCTTCAGTTCGCTGCACAAGTACGATTCCGGCACGGGCTGGCCGAGCTTTACCCGACCGCTCGAGCCGGGAAATCTGCTGGAGAAGCAGGACCGCAACCTGCTGATGAGCCGCACCGAGGTCCGGAGCCGATCCGGTAATTCTCATCTCGGCCATGTCTTTCCCGACGGGCCGGCGCCGACCGGCCTCCGGTACTGCATGAACTCCGCCGCGCTGCGGTTCATCCCCAAGCAGGACCTGGAAAAAGAGGGATACGGGCAGTATCGTAAGTTGTTCGAGACGAAAAGTCCCTGATCGAGGAAACAAAATTGGGGCATCCTTGGTTGCTCCGCGCCGGTCAGGGGGAATCAGCAGTATTGACGCCATGAACCATTTTTTTCCTGCAGGACAGATGACCATTGTGGACCGAGGAATCGCTTTCGGCCGGGAAAAAGGAGAAGTGGAAAGAGTACAGATTGGCTGCCTTGGTCGCCAATGCAGGAATCCTTGACAACTGGTCGACCCGTTATGAACGGCCCGGCATGAAGAAGGAGCGATAATGAAATTTCAAGACTGTATCGATTTTGTGTTGAAGAACCCGGACGGGTTCGCGGCGACAGCGGAGAGCGATCAGCCGCACGTGCGACCCTTGACGGTATGGCGGGCGGATGGAACAGGCATCTACTTCTATTTGCCAAAATTCAAATCCGTTTATCGCCAGCTTCGGGAAAACCCGAAGATCGAGATCGCTTTCCATCAGCCAGGCACTCCGCAGGACTTCATTAACATTCCGGTACTCGGCACCGTCCCGAGTACCGGTACTCTGCTGCGCATTACCGGACGTATTCAATTCTTGGAAGATATGGATACGCGGAAGCGGCTATTTGACATTCATCCGTGGCTGAAACAGCTTGGGGATGGTACGGATAACCCCATGATCGCTATTTTCAGGATCGCCGAGGGGGAGTTCCGTTTTTGGACATTGGAAAACAATTCGGAATCCAATCCCGCCCCCAAGATCCGTTTTCC